>NZ_DJDC01000068.1:26284-51209 GCF_002430855.1 Acinetobacter sp. UBA5934
AGCACCTTCGGGTGCTTTTTTCTTGGATTTAAAATTTTGGAATATTGAATAACTATAAAATTTAATTATTGATTTTTTATCAATAGTATTTTGCAAATTCATGAATTTTTATCAATAAGATATTTACGTATATTGACGCCTGACCATAAATCATTAAAGGCAAATGAATGAGTAATATTCTGATAGTGAATGGTGCCAAACAGTTCGCACATTCGAAAGGTGAATTAAATGACACCTTGACTGAGCTGGCAAAAACCGTGCTTGGCGAACTTGGTCATCGTATTAAAATTTCTTGTGCAGACAGCGACTATGACATTCAGCAGGAAATTCAAAAATATGTCTGGGCGGATGTCATTATTTATCAAATGCCAGGATGGTGGATGGGCGCACCGTGGACAGTCAAAAAATATATCGATGACATTTTTACTGAAGGGCATGGAACTTTATATGCCAGTGATGGTCGATCACGTTCGGATGCATCAAAAAAATATGGTTCAGGTGGTCTTATTCACGATAAAAAGTATATGCTGTCCTTAACCTGGAATGCGCCTATCGAAGCGTTTAATGATGCTGAGCAATTCTTTCATGGTGTTGGCGTCGATGGGGTTTATCTCCCATTCCATAAAGCCAATCAATTTTTGGGGATGAAAAGTTTAGACACCTTCATCGTGAATGATGTGATTAAAATACCTAATGTCGCTGAATATAAACATAAATATCTTCAGCATTTGATGGATGTTTTTGCCTGATGGATGGGATATTTAAGGAGCAGACTATGTTGGTTGTGATTGCAGATATCCAGATTCGCTCAGGTACTCAACATCGTGAAAACGTGCTAGACGCCTTTAGGAAAATAACACCAGTTGTGTTGCAGGAAGATGGTTGTTATGGCTATGAGTTACTGGTCGATCATGAATCGATTGTTGATTATCAGACTAAATCACCTGATTCAATTACCATGTTGGAACATTGGGAAAGTATTGAGCATTTGAATGCTCATTTACAGACGCCCCATATGCAAGCCTATCAGCAACAAGTAAAGATGATATGCTGAATGTTAAAATCCGGATTATGCAAAAGGGTTTAAGCAGTTAAGTACATTCTTCTTGAAATATAAAAAAGGACTCAAATGAGTCCTTTTTCAGATTCTAACTTTATTTAAAGAAATAACCGGTTTCAGGTGAACTTGCATTGGCCATACGTTTACGCGGCATACGTCCTGCAAGGAATGCTTCACGACCGGCTTCAACGGCTTTTTTCATTGCAGATGCCATTAAGACAGGATTTTGTGCAGCAGCAATGGCGGTATTCATCAGGACGCCGTCACAACCCAGTTCCATGGCAATAGCAGCATCACTGGCTGTACCGACACCTGCATCAACTAATACCGGAACTTTGGCATTTTCTTTAATAATGGAAATGGTGTGCGGATTCAAAATCCCCAGACCTGAACCAATCAGGCTGCCTAAAGGCATGATTGCCACACAGCCCATACTTTCTAACTCTTGCGCCACAATCGGGTCATCCGAGGTATAGACCATGATTTCAAAGCCATCGTCAATTAAGGTGCGGGCAGCTTTCAAGGTTTCGGTGATATTGGGATAAAGGGTTTTTTCATCACCCAGCACTTCCAGTTTAACCAGATTATGACCATCTAAAAGTTCACGTGCCAGCATACAGGTACGCACTGCGCTGTTGGCATCAAAGCATCCCGCAGTATTGGGCAGAATGGTATATTTTTCTGGAGGAACAACCGAAAGCAAATTCGGCTGATCAGGGTGCTGGCCAATATTAACCCGACGGATTGCGACCGTGACAATCTCTGCACCACTGGCCTGAATGGCTAAATCGGTTTCAGTTAAATCTTTATATTTACCTGTACCAACCAATAAACGTGAATTAAATCTACGCGAACCAATTATAAGCGGGGTATCTTCCATGGGAGCTCCGAATTAGCCGCCACCGACGGCATGAATAATTTCAATCTGATCTTCAGCGCAAATAGGGGTCTGGGCCAATTTGCTTTTGGAAATGATCATTTCATTTTTTTCTACAGCAAAGCGTTTACCTTCAAGTTCAAGCTCTTGAATTAATGCTAATAAATTGGTGCATGAGGTATCTTTGGATTCGCCATTTAAATATATATGCATAGTGAGATTTCCTGTTTCACTTAATTATTTTACGTATTTGAATGCATTCCAGGCTAAGACCAGCCAGCCTGCAATCATTAAAGCTCCACCAATCGGGGTGATTGCACCTAAAATCCGAGGTAAACCTAAAGCCATGACATAAAGTGAGCCACAGAAAAAGAAAATACCCAATTGAATCAGGATAAAACTGGCTTTAATCGGAAGTTCGGGAATGACTTTGGCTAAAATGGTGAGGGCTAAAAGTCCAAGTGCGTGATAGAAAAAATAATCAGTTGCAGTCTGCCACCAGGCCAACTGCGCTTCGCTGGCGTGAGCTTTTAATCCATGGGCGCCAAAAGCACCCAGCATGACGGCAAAAGCTAAATTAAGGGCTGAAATTGCAATCCACATAAGCAATTATCACCTGAGGAAATTTGCGCCTAACTTAGCATATTTTATGCTGTGCACAAAAGGCTAAAAGCAACAACATCAATGTCCAAATGATAAAAAAAGGGCACGCAGCCCTTTCTTTATCACAGAAAAAATCAGCCCGATATCTTAATTAGAAGACATGGCGACTTTGATTTTTTCCATGGCATTTTTTTCTAACTGACGAATACGTTCAGCAGAAACATTATATTCAGCAGCTAATTCATGCAGGGTTGATTTTTCATCATCTAACCAGCGGCGCTGTAAGATGTTACGTGAACGGTCATCCAGCTGATCCATGGCATCATGAAGAGCAGAAGTGCTTTGTTCTTCGTAATCTTCTTCCTCAGCTAAACGTGCTGGGTCGTAACGGTTGTCTTCCAGATATAAAGCTGGTGCAACATGGGTTGATCCTTCATCATCGTCATCACCTTGCGCTTCAAAAGCTGCATCATAGGCGGTAAGACGGCCTTCCATTTCCAATACCTGTTCAGGTGTCACATTCAAGTCATTGGCAATAGATTGGGCTTCATCTAGTGTTAATTTTTTACTAGATTTTTTAAGGCTACGCAGATTAAAGAATAATTTACGTTGCGCTTTGGTGGTCGCAATTTTAACAATACGCCAGTTACGGATTACGTATTCATGAATTTCAGCTTTAATCCAGTGCACAGCAAAAGACACCAAACGCACACCCATATTCGGATCAAAGCGTTTTACCGCTTTCATTAAACCCAGGTTGCCTTCTTGAATCAGGTCACCTTGAGGCAAACCATAACCGGCATAACTACGGGCTATATGAACCACAAAACGCAAATGTGACATCACGAGCATTTTTGCGGCATCTAAATCCTGGTCATAGTAGTAGCGTTCAGCTAACTCTTTTTCTTGTTCAGCCGTTAAAATAGGAATCTGATTGACAGTACTGATATAAGCACCGAGATTTACCCCTGGTGCCGATAATGACAGGGGCATCAATTGATTGCTGCTGTCACTCATGTGTTCTCCTTTAGAATGGGATGCATAACCATCTTAATAAATTTATCTTAATCCAATATTTCGGTGAATTTGGGAAAATTGGGTAGAGAAATGTAATTTTTTATGCATATTTGAAAAGTTCTAGTTTAATCGAAAATAATTAAGATTCAATTAAGTAGTGATATTCAGAATCAGAAATTTTGGTCATCGTGCAGTTGAGCTGATGCATTTGACAATAACGCGTTACATCTTGCTGACTATGCGGATCTGATGATTTCAGCAGGAATAAATGCGCAGGATTGTTTTTAAGTGCCCGTTTAAGCATCAATAACGGCATGGGGCAGGGTTTGCCGATAGCATCAATCATGACTGCAGAATTGACTAGATCATTCATCACATTTTATATCTGATTAACTTTAAATAAATATTAGCAAATTTAGTGCCAGAACCAAATGAAATTATATATCTTCAACATAAAATTACTTATATAAGATAAGGAAATAATTAGTAAAAAAGAAGCTGAATCAAAAAGAAGATTAATCGAAAAAAATAGTATGAATTGTTAGAAACCCATGTTAAGCTCGTCGCGTATTCAAATTTATGACAGCATTTTAAATGTCTTAAAAGTGAATATCGCAATGGATGTAACCGGGATTTTGTTAATAGTAATACAGAATGATTACAAGCTTAGAAATAATAATTATTTTTAAACCTTGTTTACTCTGCTGTTTGCAACACCGGGTGGTCCTTTAATTAAATACAATGAGGATTAACTTATGACAGCTCGTGAACAAGGCGTAGTTAAATGGTTCAACGACACTAAAGGCTTCGGCTTTATTCAACGTAACGGCGGCGACGACGTATTCGTTCATTTCCGCGCTATCCAAGGTGACGGTCACCGTTCACTTCGTGATGGCCAACGTGTTGAATTCAGCGTAGTTAAAGGTCAAAAAGGCTTCCAAGCTGAAGAAGTACAACCTTTAGACTAATCGCCTGATTATTCATGAGAACGCCCCAATGTAATTTGGGGCGTTTTTGTTTATAATAGACTTCTATTTTTTCTGATTATTAAGTTAGAGCACATTTATATGTCATCTGGTTTTGAAACCTTAAATTTACATCCGAAACTGAAACAGGCAATTGATGCTTTAGGTTTTAAAGAAATGACGCCTATTCAGGAAAAGGTTTTAAAATTCACTTTGGCTGGACATGATGCCATTGGTCGTGCACAAACCGGTACCGGGAAAACTGCGGCTTTCCTGGTGAGTGTCATTAATGATTTGCTCAACAATCCGATTAAAGAGCAACGCTTTCGTGGCGAAGCACGTGCGCTGATTTTAGCTCCAACGCGTGAGCTGGCTTTACAGATTGAGAGTGATGCCAAAGAGCTGACTAAATTTACCGACCTGCATCTGGTAACTTTGTTGGGTGGGGTGGATTTTGATAAGCAAAAAGCCCAGCTGGATAAAAATTTTGTCGATATTATTGTCGCGACTCCCGGCCGTTTAATTGATTTTGTCGAGCAAAAAGAAGTCTGGCTGGACCAGATTGAATTTTTGGTGATTGATGAAGCAGACCGTTTACTGGATATGGGCTTCATTCCATCGGTCAAACGGATTGTGCGTTTTTCTCCGCGTAAAGAACAACGTCAAACCTTAATGTTCTCTGCAACCTTTAGTTATGATGTGTTGAATTTGGCGCAACAGTGGTTGTTTGAACCGGTGACTGTAGAAATTGAGCCGGAAAAGAAAACCAATGCCGATGTAGAACAGCGCGTTTATATGGTTGCAAAAACAGATAAATATAAGTTGTTGCAAGAAATTTTACGTGACGAACCGATTGAAAAAGTCATGATTTTTGCCAATCGTCGTGATCAGGTGCGTAAACTGTATGATCATTTGAAAAAAGATGGTTATAAGGTGGTGATGTTGTCTGGTGAAATTGCACAGGATAAGCGCTTAAAAATGCTGGATCAGTTCAAGAATGGTCAACATAATATTATGATTGCGACTGATGTTGCAGGTCGTGGTATTCATGTGGATGGTGTTTCGCATGTGATTAACTTTACCCTGCCTGAACAGTCAGATGACTACGTGCATCGTATTGGCCGTACCGGTCGTGCGGGAACAAGTGGGGTCAGTATCAGTTTCCTGTCTGAAGATGATGCGTTCTATCTTCCAGAAATTGAAAAGGCCATTGGACAGAAATTGCCTTTAACTCGTTTAGAAGGTTATTGTTAATTTTAAGAGTTTGATCTGATTATTAAATAAGATGTAAACCAAAAAAGCCGCTTTAATAAGCGGCTTTTTTGCTTCTTGATCTAGATATTTTATTAAGTGAATAAGATGAAATAGATCGATATTAGAGTGTTTAGTTGGCTCGACAGGTAAAGGTCAGGACAGTTTGATAGTCCTCATCACGTGCCAGACTGCCGCTTTTGCCAGCCAGTGTACCGAGTACCGTAGTTGCAGCCTGAATCATTTGCCCAGTCTGTTCATCCACTACACCTTTTAAGGCACCATTGTATTCGGTTTTTTCATTCACGACGACAGGTGTGGCTTTTTTACCACAAGCGTTATTAGCTGCAGCAATCGCGTTATTTTTAGAAATTAAACTGCTTTTACCTATACCGGTCACTTCATATTGATTGTTTTCTTTTTGAACAGCTAATGATGTAGTTGGATTAGATGCACAGGCAGTTAAGGCAAGAGCAACGGCAACAGTTGAAGCGAGCGCAAAAACTTGATTCATCTTTTTCCCCTGAATTGTTTTAGAAAGAGTTTAAGTTATTTGAACATTATTTTTTGAATGATATTTGAAGGACTTGTATAAAAAATGCAGCTTTATATGTGCACTATGTGACTGATAGGGACGCGAGATGAATATTGAGAGAGATACATCCACGCAATGCTCTAGAGTAACTGAACCGGATTATGCTAATCTTGGTGAAATATTTCAGTACACAGATATAAAAGTCAATGACGGATTCAGCGGTAGACACGGTTCATCAAAATATTCATCAGCGTCAGTCGATTGGGCATTTGGTTGAGCCTGCACCGAATGCAGAGCAACTGGAAAAAGCCTTTCAGGCGGCGCTGACTGCACCAGATCATCATCGTTTAAAGCCGACCCGTTTTGTGGTCATTCCGAGTGATCAACGTGGCGCTTTTGGGGAATTGCTGTCAAAAGCTTTGGCTGATTTGGGTGAAACCGACCCAGCTCAGTTGGAACGGGTTAAAAACCATCCGTTTCGTGCACCACTGCTGGTTTTGGCATTAACCCAGTTTCAACCGCATCCCAAAGTTCCTAATTTTGAACAAACCTTAAGTTCGGGAGCGGCAATTGAAAACTTCTTGTTATCTTTGCAGGTACAGGGCTTTTCAACCATGTGGCGTAGCGGGGCAGTGATTGAGTCACCACTGTTTAAGCGACTTCTGGGGCTGGCAGAAGATGATTTAATTTCAGGAATTATCTATATTGGAACAGCAGTAAAAGCAATTCCAGCGCGTATCCCAGTGAATACACAAAATTATGTCAGTTATTGGAATAAATAACTGTATTGAATCATGAGTAGAGATATAAAAATAATGTCAGAGTTGAAATTTTCAGATCTTGTTGAGCCGGTTGTAATTGATCAGAAAACGGCCTTGCGTGTAACGGTATTGGGTGGAGGAAGTTTTGGTACGGCTATGGCCAATACCGCTGTACGTAACGGTTGCGATACCATGATCTGGATTCGTGATGAAGCGGCAGCAGCAGAAATTAATCAGACTCATATCAACAAGCGCTATTTACCCGATTTTGTTTTGGAGTCGGGTTTACAGGCAGTTTCGGATCTGGAAACGGCCGTTTGTGATCGTGACATTATTTTGGTGGCTATTCCTAGTCATTCTTTTCGTGATGTGCTGAAACAGATTAAGCCTTTTATTAGCTCGCAAGCCGTTATTTCCTTGACCAAAGGGATTGAGGCGAAAACTTTCCATTTTATGAGCGATATTATTCGCGAGGAATTGCCTCAGGTTCCATATGGCGTACTTTCAGGACCGAACCTGGCCAAAGAAATTATGGCCGGGCAACCTGCAGGAACGGTGATCGCCAGTGAGTCGGAACTGGTGCGTTATGCGGTGCAGCAAGCGTTACATAGCGCATTGTTCCGGGTTTTTGCCAGTGATGATGTGCATGGTGTGGAACTGGGCGGAGCGTTGAAAAATATTTATGCCGTGGCAATGGGCATGGCTGCTGCTTATCATGTGGGTGAAAACACCAAGAGTATGATTTTGACCCGTGCGCTGGCAGAAATGAGCCGTTTTGCGGTGAAATTGGGCGCAAACCCACTCACTTTCTTAGGCTTGTCCGGTGTGGGTGACTTGTTTGCAACCTGTAATAGCCCGCTCAGCCGTAATTATCAGGTTGGTTTTGCCCTGGGTTCAGGTAAAAGTCTGGAACAGGCCACTCAGGAATTGGGTCAAACCGCTGAAGGGATTAACACCATTGTGCAGGTACGCAGCCGTTCCGAAGAATTGGATGTGTATATGCCAATTACCAGCGCATTATATGATGTGATTTTTGAAGGTGCGCCGCCTTTAAACATTGCACTTTCACTCATGAAAAATGGCCACCGTAGTGATGTGGAATTTGTATTACCTCATAATGAGGTGTAATTTTTCAATCATGATATTGCGTTCATAAAGCTTGGTTATAATGACGGTATATTCAAAATCAGGAAATTTTTATGCAACTTACCTTAGTACGTCATGGTGAAGCTGCTCCAGCGGTGCATGGTAATGATGATAAGCGTCCTTTAACCGAGCGTGGACATAAGCAGGCGGAGCTTAGTGCTAGATATTTAAAAGATATCATCCAGCCTGATGTTTTTGTGGTGAGTCCCTTATTGCGCGCGCAAGAAACTTTGGCACACTTGCAATATTATTTTCGTGATGTACCGGTGTTGGTGTGCAATAAGATCAAACCTGATGATGATGCGAAAGCAGCGATTGACTGGTTGTCACAGTTGCCTTATGAATCCATTGTGGTGGTTTGTCATATGAATGTGGTGGCGCATATAGCATCATTGTTGACAGTTGAGCCTTTTCATCCGTATGCTCTGGCTGAAGCGCGGATATATGAGCAAGCAGTGATTGCAACTGGACTATCTACCCAGTTAAAAAGTTTTATTCCAAACGCATAAAATATTAATTAAAATGGCAGAAAAACATTAATGTTGTATTTATGGATGCCTGAAGCCAATGGGGTTTGGCAATGGTCGACTGGAGAGAGCTGGTCTCAGGCCTCTAGTCTTGAACAGTTAATTCAAGACATTCAAGGCTATCATGGACAAGAAACAGTTGTATTTTTCCCGAGTCGCAATGTGCAAATGTTGCAACAAAGCCTGGCCAAGCCGCAATATAAAAAATTGGGGCCTGACGGGGTCAAATATTTATTAGAAGAATTTGTGGTTTTACCCATCGATTCAATGAAGGTATTGCATCATTTTCAAAATCCAGATCAATTGATCATTTTGGGTGTAGCAAATAGCATGGTTGAAACCTTGCAACATGCCTTGAGCTTAATACCGGTTAAAGTCGTTTCCTTATTGCCAGATTTTCTTATTTTGCCGCTACCAGAAGCAGGGCAAACCGTCATTGCAAATGTATCGGGACGTTTGCTGGTCCGTGAAAGTGAATTTATGGGAAATTCAGTTGATGATCTGGCGCTGTTTTTAGATTATCAGCCTCCAGGGCAATTTTATAAAATCAGTAATTTTACTGCTGAACAGATGCAAAGCCTTGAAGCCATGGTGACGCATGAACAAATTGAGTCTTTTCATTATGAAGTGCCATTATTAAAAAAAGCGCAACACCATCCTTTTAATATTCTGCCTAAAGCCAAAAATAGTTCGGGCGTATCTGGCTATTGGAAAGCCTGTGCTGCCGTATTGATTGCGGCTTTAATGGTTCAGTTTGGCTATGATGCAATACGCTGGTATAAATATAAAAAGGTGGCTGACCAGACGGCATTACAAGCTATTGATCAGTATAAATACTGGTTTGGACAGAGTAGTCGTGTCACCGAACAGAACTTAAAAAGCCAGTTTGAAAGTCACTTGCGCTTAAATAAAAGTGCCAATACCCAGGCTTTACAGTTGCTCAGCCGTGTTGGCCCTGTACTCATGCAAAATCAGATTGTGGCCAATCGGATTGCTTATGATGCGTCTATTTTAAATATGGAATTGAAAGCTAATTCTGCGACTGCTTTGCAAAACCTAGCTCAACAGCTAAATTCGCAAGGCTTTAAGGCAGAATTGGGTAATATTCAGCCCAATGGTGCAGGTGCAATTGGATTGGTGAAAATACAATAATGAAGACATCAGAAAAACTGCAAAACTCGATTGATCAATCTATTGAAAAAGTCACGGATTATCTGGATCAATTGTCGCAACGTGAACGTTATATGGTGATCTTTACCACTATTTTTGTTGTAGTTGCAGCTATTGGTTCAGTACTTTGGTATATGCATGCCGCCGCGAATAAACAGCAGAATCGGCTCAACGATTTTAAAGACATGATTGTGTGGATGCAAAGCAATGCAGTGACCATGAAACCCGCCGATGATTTGCAGTTAACTGCGGCAGATAAAGTCCAGCGTGTAGCCCATCAGCAGGGATTATCTGTGGCATCTCAGCAAACCGGTGAACAAATTCAGATTGTCGCGTCACATGAAAATTATGCCATTTTGGCAAATTTTTTAACCCAATTGGCGCAGATGGGTCTAAGTCTTGAAAAAATAGAACTAATTTCTGAGGCCGGTCAGATTAAATTAACGGCGACAGTGCAATAATGGGTAAAAATAAAGATCTGCTAAGCATGGTGTTTTTTACAGGCTATGCCTATAATATGGCGACTTAAAAAGCTGTAGACTTTTATAGATATGTTGTATTCTCTTGCCCGCCCTTTGTTGTTTTCTTTAGCACCGGAGCGTGCACATGAGCTAACATTATCGTTATTGAAATCAGCTCATCGCATGGGTATGATGCGTCAAAACGTAGCGTCCAAACCTGTGACCTGTATGGGGATTGAATTCCCTAATCCGGTAGGTTTAGCAGCTGGTTTAGACAAAAATGGCGCATATATTGATGCCCTGGCTGGACTGGGGTTTGGTTTTATTGAAATTGGAACCATTACACCGCGCCCGCAGGCGGGTAATCCGCATCCCCGTTTATTCCGTTTACCTGAAGCTAAAGCCATTATTAACCGTATGGGGTTTAATAATGATGGTGTTGANNTATGGGTTTTAATAATGACGGGGTAGACAAACTGGTTGAAAATGTCAAAGCTGCAAAATTCAAAGGTATTTTAGGTATTAATATTGGTAAAAATGCCGATACTCCAGTTGAAAATGCAGTGGATGACTATCTGATCTGTCTGGAAAAAGTTTATAACTACGCGTCTTATATCACTGTTAATATCTCATCACCGAACACCAAAAACTTGCGTAGCCTGCAAAGCGGCGATGCCCTCACTGAATTGTTACAAACCTTAAGAAAGCGTCAGCTTGAACTGGCGGAAGAACATCAGCATTATGTACCTTTAGTGCTTAAAGTTGCGCCTGATCTGACTCAGGAAGATATTCAGTTCATTGCGAAACAATTGATCCAGTTTAAAATTGATGGTTTGATTGTCACCAATACCACCTTGTCACGTGAAGGTGTGGAAAATCTGAAATACGGTGATGAAGCAGGCGGGTTGTCTGGGGCGCCGGTATTTGAAAAAAGTACAGCTTGTCTTGCAGCTTTTGCTAAAGTATTAAACGGGCAGATTCCATTAATTGGTGTAGGCGGGATTTTGTCGGGCGAGCAGGCTGTTGCGAAAAAACAGGCAGGTGCCAGCCTTGTACAAATTTATAGTGGCCTCATATATACAGGTCCGGCTCTGGTTAAAGATTGCATTGATGCTTTAAACACGCCATGAATACACTGGATATCTTCATACTGATTATTTTGCTCATTGGAGGGCTCAACGGTTTGCGAAAAGGATTGGTTTCAGCCTTTGCGAACTTGGTAGGATGGATTTTTGCACTGGTCATCGGTGCGAAATATGCAACCATCCTGGCACCTTCGATGGTCTCACTCAGTGCGGATCCAGTCGTACAAAAAATAGCAGCTTTTGCATTTATTGTATTGGTGATGGTGGTCTTAACCTGGATTATTACTGCATTGCTGAACAAAGTATTGAAGAGTCTCAAGCTTGGTCCACTCAACCGTCTGGCGGGCGGTGCTTTTGGTTCTTTAAAGGGTTTACTGATTGTACTCATTACCATGCAGGGCGTTGGTCCTTGGGTGGAAAGTTCTCCCCACTGGAAACAATCTAAATTTGTACAGCTTCTTATTCCTTATGCACCCTGGGCGACCGAACTTTCTAAAGAAGCGGCGCAAGGGGCGCTTTCTCATATCAAGTCTGAAGATGCAGTGCCATCTTCTGGCACAGCGCCTGAAAAAACGCAAAAGCATGCAGCGCGTACAGGCGAATCAACAAATAATCCTTTTTATTAATCCTAGCTTGTTTGCGAGGTTGCTATGTGTGGAGTAGTTGGTATAGCTGGTAAATCACCTGTTAACCAAATGTTGTTTGATGCGTTAACGATGTTACAACATCGTGGACAGGATGCAGCTGGGATAGTAACTTGCCATAATGGCCGTTTATTCTTGCGTAAAGATAATGGCATGGTACGAGATGTATTCCATACCCGTCATATGCGCGCATTGCTAGGTAATTACGGTATTGGTCATGTGCGTTATCCAACAGCAGGTTCTTCGAGCAGTGCAGAAGCACAGCCGTTTTATGTGAACTCGCCTTACGGGATTACCCTGGCGCATAACGGTAACTTGACCAATGCTGAAGAAATTCATGAAGACCTGTTTAAAACAGACCTGCGTCACATGAATACCGATTCGGATTCTGAAGTACTGTTAAACGTTTTTGCCCATGAAATGCACAAGAACGGCAAATTGAATCCTTCACCGGAAGATATTTTTGATGTGGTGACACGTGTACATGAGCGCTGTAAGGGTGCTTATGGCGTGGTGGCCATGATTACTGGCCATGGCTTGGTTGGTTTCCGTGATCCAAATGGTATTCGTCCGCTGATTTATGGTTCGCGTGAAACTGAAAAAGGCACTGAATATATTATTGCTTCCGAGTCTGTGGCGATTACCGCTTTAGGCTTTAAAGTTGAACGTGATATTGAACCGGGTGAAGCCATTTTCATTAGTTCAGAAGGTGAATTGTTCAGCAAGCAATGTGCGGCCAATCCTGAATATCGTCCTTGTATCTTTGAATATGTGTATTTTGCGCGTCCCGATGCCATCATCGACGGCATTTCAGTGTATAAAGCACGTTTGAAGATGGGCGAAAAGCTGGCCAATAAAATTATCCGTGAATGGGGTGATGAGCACGACATTGATGTGGTCATTCCAATTCCAGATACTTCACGTACTTCGGCTTTAGAGCTGGCAAATAGTTTGGGGGTTAAATTCCGTGAAGGTTTTGTGAAAAACCGTTATATCGGACGTACCTTTATTATGCCGGGCCAGAAGCAACGCGAGAAATCAGTACGTCAAAAACTCAACCCGGTAGAGCTTGAGTTTAAAGACAAAAACGTTTTACTGGTAGACGATTCAATTGTACGCGGCACCACCTGTAATGAAATTATTCAGATGGCACGTGATGCTGGCGCGAAAAAAGTATTCTTTGCCTCAGCTGCACCGATGGTGAAATATCCAAACGTGTACGGTATTGATATGCCTGCAAAAGCAGAATTGATTGCATCGAACCGTAGCGTTGAGGAAATTCGTGAAATTATTGGTGCTGACCGTTTAATTTTCCAGGATCTGGAAGATTTAAAAGGTGCAGTTCGTACCAGCAAAGTACCGGCATTACGCGAATTTGATTGTTCGGTGTTTGATGGTGTGTATGTGGCTGGCGGTATTAATGAAGCTTACCTTGATGAACTTGAGCACAAGCGTAACGATTCTGCCAAGAAAGCCCAAGGCGGCTATATTGATGTCAATATCGATGCGGCATCAGTAGACCTGACCGGTGTGAAAGAAGAATAAATTATTCTTGCTTGGTATGAAAAGCGGGAATTTCCCGCTTTTTTAATTTATGATAGATGAATAAATACAATGTAATACAGGAACTTTACATTGAAGCACGTGAGTTATTCTTTTATAAAAAATAAAAATATGGTCTGGTCCGCAAGTGTTTGCCTGCTTGCGGTGCTGCTCACGCTCTTTATTTTAAATACCATTGTCGGGTTGAATGTTTTTTATTTTGACCATACTCAATCCATTTTCTGGCATGTACTCAGCCCTTATCTCATTATGCTATTACTCAGTGTGATGACTATTTCGGTGCTGTATGAGTTCTATGTCTTTCGTTCAGGTGGACATTCGCTGGCAAAACAGCTGGGTGCACGTCGTTTAAGTCTGATTGAAAGCATTCCTGAAGAAAGTATTGCCCTTAAAATTACCGAACAACTGGCCAATACTTTTTTAATCGATGTGCCAGCGGTCTATGTACTTCCTGATGAAGTGGGCGTGAATGCGTTAACTGCCGGGTTTTATCCACGAGATATTGTGATTATTTTGACCTGGGGCGCGTTGCAAAATCTGGATGAATTGGAACTTTATGGCTTGCTCAGTCATGAGTTTAATAAAATCCTGTCTGGTGAAACCGCTGAAAATACTCGCTTAAAAATTCTCTATAGTAGCCTGACCACCTTTAGTCAGTGGGGCAGTAAAATTGCCAAACTGGGCTTTACCAAGCATGGTCAGGCACATACGCATAAATTTGCCACTTCTTTTGTGGCCATGGGTGGGGTGATCTGGCTGATTGGAAGCCTGGGCGTTTTGATTACCCGTTTAATTAAATATATTTCGCTAGGTAATCGCACCTTTAAAAACGACCAAAAAACCAGACGTCTCATACAAAATGATGCCAATGTACAAACCTTGCTCAGAATTTATGTACATCATTCAGGTTCACAAATTCATAGTGAATATGCTGAATCCATTGCCCATATGTGTTTTGCTAACTCTTTAAGTCCGCAAAACTGGATGAATATTCATCCCAGCATCGAACAGCGTATTTATGAGCTGAACCCTGGCTTGGTGCAGGATTTGCAGCTTGAAAATTTAAAAAAATTACGTAACCAGCCCTTATTTAGCTTGTTTCGTTCGCTTGACGAACTAAACAGTGAAGTCTATACGCCATGGAGCTCACCACAACCTTTGCCATTGCTGCGGTTATCACCGATCAGTTTTGCCATTAACGACGCGATCAAGCCTTTAAATCCGGAAATCCGTGACAATATGCAACGTCCTGAGCTGATCCAGCGGGCATTGCAGACCGCAACCGGTTCACGCGAGGTGATGGTGGCGATTTTAATGATTCGCCAGTACCGTGAATTTATTCCGGCCGAGGCAGAAGTCAGTCGCGCCATCGTCGACTCATTGCTGCATCTGGATGGTCGCGTGCATATCTCGATCTTTTATGAAGCCTGTAAAAATATTGGCACGATGCCGGCGACCATTGCACGACAGTTTTTAATGAAACTGGCGCGAATTATTCAGGAAGATGGGGAAATTGGTCTGCTGGATGCATTACTGCTGGAATGCGTGAAATACGAATTAAATCTGTTGCCCCTGCATACCCCGACTTCACTGGAAGATGTAAAGCCGCAGATCGTACGCTTAATTGATGCCTTGTTACATGTACAGCAGATTAATAGCCAGAACCAGCTCGATGTACGTAAAAAAATTCTGCGCCGGGTACTGACGGTAAAAGAACTGGAAATGTATGCCGAGATTTCGGATGAGCCGATCGATTTGGCGGAAATCTTAAATGATATTGCTGGTTTACTGCTTCGTGACCGTTTAAGTATTTTGGGTGTTGCCGAGTTATGTTTGTGGAATGACCGCATTATTACTCAGGATGAGCTTGATGTCCTGCAACTACTGTATTGGCGTTTTGGTTTTGACACCGATGAAATTGTCGAGCTGATGCAGAAGAAAAACAGTTTGATGATTGTCTAGACAAGCTGCGATAAAATTGGTGATGATTCAATAAAAGCACAGCAAAAAATCAGTAATCTCGTTAGAATACCAAGTATTCAATTGGTGATGAAAAAAGATGATTGGGCATCAGCGTGACATATTGGCAACTTTAGGAATCGATATCTGGGTTCCTCGGGATGCTGTATGTCAAAAATTGCCTTCTTCATCACTCTGGCGCGACCAGGCTGCAGCTGAATATCAGACTGAAATTGTATTGGCAAAAGCGCCAGCTACATTACCATTAGAGCTTAAAGCAGACCAAAAGACAGAGCCTAAACATACCGAATTGCTGGATGTTTCCGTTCCAGCAAAAGTGGAAAAAGCTGAGCCTGTCGCTGAAGTGATTACAGAGCGTGCAGCACTGCAAATTACAGCTTTTCAATTGCAGGCCTTGAGTTTGCCGCATTGTGTCATTGTCGTGGATGCAACCGAAATCACCGCTGAGCAGCAGCAGCTTTGGACTAATATTCAACAGGCGGTGCCGGCTGAATATTATGAATTGCAGTGGCCATTTCCTTTGATGAATTTTCAGGATGGACATGGCGCAGAAAGTTATGTGCAAGGCTTTTTAGATGCCATGAGTGCAGATAAAAATATTATTTTTCTCGGACAATGTGATTATTTTAAACATTCAAAAAGCATCAATCTGGCGAGTCTGCAGGAAATGCTGGATCAGCCCCTGTTAAAAAAACGCTTGTGGCAGTTTATGCAAAAATCACCGCAACACACGGATGGAAAATGAACAAGAAAGTCGTGGTGTTTAGCCAGTTAGATCAGGATATCCTTCAGCGCTTACAACAACACTATCATGTCGTCATCATTAACCCAAAACACGGTGATGTGAATGAACAAATACGTGAACAGGTCAAAGATGCCGATGCAATGATTGGTGCAGGGCGCCTACTCAATGAAAGTAATTTGGCGACCGCACAACAACTTAAAATTATTTCCAGTGTTAGCGTGGGTTATGACAATTACGATCTGGCCTATTTAAACCAGCAAAAAATCTGGTTATCTAACACGCCGCATGTACTTACAGAAACCACAGCCGACTTGGCTTTTAGCTTGCTGATGAGTGCAGCGCGTAAAGTTCCTGCTCTGGATCAATGGACCAAGCAAGGACAATGGAAACGCACTGTCGGGACAGCACAATTCGGGCAGGATGTATTCGGTAAAACCTTAGGTATTGTCGGCTTGGGCAATATTGGCGCTGCGATCGCACGCCGTGGTTTTTATGGCTTCAACATGAATATTCTTTACCATAACCGTCGTGAGAAGCTCGAGCTGGCGCAGCCTTTAAATGCCCGTTATTGTGGTCTGGATGAGTTGTTGCAGCAGTCAGACTTTGTAGTCATCGCGGTGGATTTAAATGCAGAATCCAAGGCCTTGATGGGGCAGCACGAGTTCGATCAAATGCAGCCGCATGCGGTATTTGTCAATATTGCCCGTGGTTCAGTTGTAGATGAACAGGCTTTAATTGAAACTATAAAAGCGGGTAAAATTTTTGCCGCCGGACTGGATGTCTATGCAAAAGAGCCTTTGCAGGAGTCCGAACTGTTTAGCCTGGAAAATGTAGTGACCATGCCGCATGTTGGCTCTGCAACTGCAGAAACACGTAAAAAAATGGCAGAGCTGGCTTACCGTAATCTGGTTGATGCGCTGGAAGGACGTACACCGCCTTATCTGGTGAATCCAGGCTTTTCTTAAAATTTGATAACACTTCATTGCAAATTGCTCCAATTTTCAATGTTATAGTCAGATAAATTGAAAAAAAGCAGTTTGAGTAGATCACATTGAAACGGTTTTTATGGGCTTGCAACATCACTTTGATTTCAGCAATGACATTAACGCACAGTGCAAATGTCAATTTATCTCCGCAATTTAATGTTCCTGAAATCGGCAGTGGCGTCGGTTTGATTGATCAACAAAAAGAAAAAATGATTGGCGAAAAGGTCTTTCGTGAAGTGCAGCACCAAATGCCAGTTCTGCAAAATCCATGGTTAGAAGATCAGCTGGGGAACATATTTTCGCATATCTTAAGCCAGACCCAACTGGGACAACCGATTGGTCTGGTGATTATCAATGATCCGCAAATCAATGCTTTTGCTGTTCCAGGTGGGCTATTTGCGATTAATACGGGCATGGTGACTTCTGCCCGCAATATTGATGAAGTGGCTGGGGTAATGGCACACGAAGTAGCTCATGTATCACAACGTCATTACAGTCGTTCGCAAGAAGCATTTAAGGGGCAAGGCTTGCTCACCTTGGCAGGTTTACTGGTGGGTGCGCTGATTGCCTCACAAGCGGATGGCGATGCGGGAACAGCAGTCATGTTGGGTTCTCAGGCAGCATTAATGGATAAGCAGCTGAACTATAGCCGTAATCAAGAGCGTGAAGCGGACCGGATTGGGATGCAATACATGTATAGCGCAGGCTACAATCCGCAAAGTATGGCCGATTTTTTTGAGGTCATGGACCGGGCAACCAGTAAAGTCAGTTTCTTGCCCGACTTCTGGCTTACCCATCCACTCAGCACAGAGCGTATGAGTGAGGCTCGCTTAAGGGCGAATCAATTTCCTCGGGCAAAATCTAATTTGCATGATGAAGATTTTGAAATCCTGAAATGGTATAGCCGCGTCATTTCCAACCAGACCACAGAACAACAACTCCAGGTTCTGGCCAATCGGAAAAATTTTGCCGGACAGTTGGCACTGGCCGCCTTTTATCTCAAACAGGGGGATTATGTTTTAGCGCAGCAGGTTTTGGATCAGGCGAAATCACAGCAGCGCTTAAACAATTTATTGATTTTAATTCAGACCGATATTTACCTGGGGCAAAATAAAACAGATGAAGCGTATAAGGCGATTCAGTCTGCTGCGCGAATCATGCCGGAAAATCGGGCTTTAGCACTTAAATATGCAGAAGTTTTGATTCGACAGCAAAATGCTGCGCAGGCACAGAACCTGATTCAACGCTTTATCAATAAAAACCCGCGCGATATACAGGCTTGGCGCTTGATGCAGCAGGTGGCCAATATAGAGCGGCAGTCACCGTTCAGGACGGTGAATGTACTGCGTTATCGTGCAGAAGTGGAATACTGGACAGGATCAGAAGAAAATGCGATTAAGTCCTTGTTACATGCACAGCGTCTGATTAAAGACAATGAAGTGTTAGCGGCAAAATTAAAAGCACGAATTCAGGAAATGCAAAAAGAGCGACAATTGAGAATTTAATCGTAGATGATGATGTCGCAGTCATAATAAAAACAAGGAGTGACCCATGCTAGAAGGTCAATGCTTATGTGGAAGGGTAAAATACCGTTATGGTGGTGAAATTGAAAAAACCATTATTTGTTACTGTAAGGATTGTCAAATGGCGCAAGGCTCAATCTTTGCCTGGAACAGTCTATTACAGCAATCAAAATTTGAAATTACCACTGGACTTAAATTTTTAAAAGAATATTTCCATAGCCCGAATAAAGCCCGGGTTTTTTGTCAGGAATGCGGCAGTCCGGTTTATTCATATCGTGTCGATTTACCTGGCATTATTCGCTTGCGTTTGGGGACGGTCACCCAAGGTCATTTACCTGCACCTTCCGAGCAAGCCTATACTCAACATAAACCTGGTTTTCTGCATATAGATGAATAAATTCTGCAGCTGAACTGATGAGGCTTATGATAATCTTTGTGTGTTGTGAATTTTAAATAATGAACAGAATCAGTCTATGAAAAAAATATTATTGATCTTATCGGTATTGGGGTGTGCGAGTTTAAATACAGCTTTAGCAGGTGTGGAGCAATATGTCGCAGCAGTGGATCAAATCTCAGAGCAGTATAAGCGGGATAGCAGAAACTTTTTCAGCAGTTTAAATGCGCAACAGACCAGCTTTACGCCAGAGCAGCAAACACAGTACTGTGCAATTGTGGGTCGTTATATAGATCGGTTATATCAGGCGGCAGATCAGAATAGAGCGTTTTTGGACCGTCAATTTAGACAAATGACCCGGCAAGATGTGATCAATCAAGTCATGTCATCAAGAGAAATGCTAATTTTGAAAAAATATAATATTCAGTGTGAGCTGAAATAACAGAAAATATTGATGAGGGATTGAGAGGAAACATTTGAACTGTCTTTGCATAAAGGCAGTTCAACGATAAAGAATGATTGCAGGAGTGGGGATTAGCCAAGTTTCGCTTTAATTTTAGCGGATACTTGTGCAGGATCGGCGCGCCCGGCTATGAGCGGACGCAGAGAATTCATCACCTTACCCATATCTTTCATGCTAGTAGCTTCTTGAGCAGTAATCGTCTGCGCAATAATAGAATCAAGCTCTTCCTCAGTCATAGCTTCTGGTAGAAATTGAGAGAGTACCTCAACTTCGGCTTGTTCTTTACTAGCTAAATCATCTCGACCAGCACCTTCAAAGGCTTTGATCGATTCTTTACGTTGTTTAATTTGCTTTTCAATGACCGCAAGAACCTGAGCGTCGTCAAGTTCTTTGCGCTCATCGACTTCGATTTGCTTAATTGCTGCCTGTAGACCACGTATTACCGTTAACTTATCCATTTCTTTAGCACGCATTGTTGCTTTCAAAACTTCAGTTATTTGGTTTTTTAAAGTAGTCATTTATTTAGTCCAAGCAGTCAATCACAAATTAATCTTAGTAAAGGCGAGTAGTACGAACTGATTCGCGAGCCAATTTCTTTTGGTAACGTTTAACAGCAGCAGCTTTTTTACGTTTACGTTCTTGAGTTGGTTTTTCGTAGAATTCACGTTTACGAACGTCAGCTAAAACACCCGCTTTTTCGCATGAACGTTTGAAACGACGGATAGCTACGTCTACTGGTTCGCCTTCTTTCAATTTAACTTGTGGCATGAAGAATCCTCATTAAGTTATGGATAAGATCTATGGCACGATTGCCTTAGATCACAAGTGAAGGACAGTATTTTACTCATTTACATCTCATATCACAAGTCTATAATAGCTTTAGCAATATTTAGATACGGGTAAAAGGCAGTTTAATGATCGTTCTGGGCTTGGAAACTTCTTGTGATGAAACTGGGTTAGCACTCTATGACAGTGAAGTCGGCTTAATAGGACAGGTGCTCTATAGTCAGATTAAACTGCATGCCGAATATGGTGGAGTTGTCCCGGAATTGGCTTCACGCGACCATGTGCGTAAGTTAATTCCTTTAATCAATCAATTGCTTGAAGAAAGTAATATTAAAAAATCACAAATTGATGCAGTCGCCTATACACGTGGCCCAGGTCTCATGGGTGCGCTTATGACCGGTGCATTGTTTGGTCGTACCTTGGCGTTCGCGTTAAATAAACCGGCGATTGGTGTGCATCATATGGAAGGGCATATGCTGGCGCCATTGTTGTCTAAAACTCCGCCAGAATTTCCATTTGTCGCTTTATTGGTCTCTGGTGGGCATACCCAGCTCATGGCAGCACATGGAATTGGCCAATATGAGCTGCTTGGAGAATCGATTGATGATGCCGCTGGCGAAGCCTTTGATAAAGTCGCGAAAATGATGGGGCTACCATATCCGGGCGGTCCAAATATTTCACGTCTTGCTGAACAGGGAGATGTCAAAGCTTTCGATTTTCCGCGTCCGATGTTGCATCAAGGGCTGGACTTTTCATTTAGTGGTTTAAAAACCGCTGTTTCTATCCAGTTGAAAAAAGTGGAAGGCCAGAACCGCGAGGCGGATATCGCTGCATCTTTCCAGGAAGCACTGGTAGATACACTGGTGAAAAAATCGGTGAAAACCTTGAAGCAAACGGGTTTAAAACGTTTGGTGATTGCGGGTGGTGTAAGTGCCAACAAACGTTTGCGTGAGCGTCTGGAAGCAGACTTGGCCAAGATTAAAGCAACTGTATATTATGCAGAACCTGCTTTATGTACCGATAATGGCGCCATGATTGCCTTTGCCGGTTATCAACGCTTGAAGGCTGGACAACAGGATGGGTTATCGGTAACGACTACGCCACGCTGGCCAATGACCGAGCTGACTAATCCAAACCAAACTTAAAATTATGAGAATACAAAAAGAGGCGTTTTGCCTCTTTTTTAATTTAAAAGTCTATAAAGAATGAGTTGATATCACTAGATTTTATATTCATGATAAGCTCTAATAATTGCAGAAAAATATTCTAAATTAGACAAACAAATAGTTTTTTGAGATGGTCAGCATAGGTTTATTCGGATGGATAATATAACTTTCAGAAGCTTTCAAGAGGCTGGTCAAGCTGTTTTAAAGTTTCTATATAAACGTTTCGGATTTAATTTATGGATGATTACCCGGGTCGAAGGTAAGGACTGGATTGTCCTTCAGAGCGAAGACCACGGTTATAATATTCAGCCTGGACAAGTATTTCAGTGGGCAGATTCATTCTGTTTTCATATGATTGCGGGTAAAGCTCCTAAAATTGCACCTCGATCAGAAGACATTCCTTTATATTCTACTGCGCCCATTAACCAGCAAGTCAGTATTAAATCTTATATTGGTCAACCACTGGTTCATGAAGATGGCAGCTTGTTCGGGACACTTTGTGCGATTGATCCTCAAGAAAAATCTGAAACTATTACTCAGGACGTAGAGCTGATTGAGTTATTTGGTCATTTGTTAAGCACGATTCTTCAAGCTGAACTTCGTCAAAATGAACACGTTCGTCAGCATGAGCGTTTGGAAGCAGAAGCTTTAAGGGATGAATTGACAGGCTTATATAACCGCCGCGCATGGGAAAGATTACTTACTGCCGAAGAAGAGCGCTGTAAGCTTTATGGACATCCTGCGGCAGTTTTTTTTATTGATCTGAATGATCTAAAAAAAGTGAATGACAGTCTGGGACATGATCAGGGCGATGAGCTGATTCAGCAGGCGGCGCATATACTCAAAAATACTGCACGTAGCAATGACATTGTGGCACGCTTAGGTGGCGATGAATTTGTAATTTTGAGTGTAGAGAGCGATGAAACAGGAACAAACGTGCTTTTGAATCGGCTTAAGCAAGCTTTAACAGAGGCAAAGATTGGCGCAGCGATTGGTGTTGCCATGCGACAACCTACACACGGGCTGTTTAAAGCAGCTGCCGAAGCAGATAAAAAGATGTTTGAGCATAAACGCCAGCTCAAGTCTGAATTATAGAATTGTGATCAAACTGTTTTTAATTTTTTTCAATAAACTGATTAAATTGTTCTTTTAACTCAAGATACTTGGTATGCGTATTAGCCTGATTCCATTTTTGCTTGAAAATTTGCGCAGCGGCAGCCTTCACTTGATCTTCTGGGCTATAAGGTAATAGATCCCGTCCATGTGAGCCACTTAAGCCTTTTTTATCGGCAGGAACAGCCCCTTTATATTTTTTACCTCCTTTATGATTGGCATAGCGTCGTGCACGTGTATAACCCATTTGCAGAAATTTTCTGGCCATATCTGCGCCAACAAAATCATTTTCATCGAGATAGCTTAAAAACAATTCATATATTTTTTCACTACTTTTTTCGGCTTTTTCCTGATCTGCAAATTGCCAAAAGGGCAGTATTTCTGACTTGTAAGGTTCGACCAATAATACACCTTGTTCACCCCGCCCAATTCGATATAACTCAGGACGTTTTCGGAAGTTGATATTTTTAAAATCTAAAGAATAATCAAAACTTTTTGAGAAAACTCTGGAATTTCGTCTCGGTATATTGTCCTTTTGATGATCATTTTTCATTACTCATTCCATTAGAAAAGCAGAAATCTATGAAGCACTACTTTTGCTAGCCTAGATCATTTTGGTGAAATTTTAAGCTTAAAGTTACAAATCATATAAATATTATTTTAAGCCATATGAATGCAAAAATAGACGTAAAGCTTGAATAATCTAGGGTTGAGTAAAGTGAGAAGGTTAAAATTAACAGGCTGATAAATTTTAAAAATTGTTGGAAATATACATTAAAATTACAGAAAAATTTTTGATTTTAATTACTATTGTGTAATCAATGTTACATGGGGTAAGGCAATACAAGAATTAGACACAGTGATGGAGTCTCATTGACTTGTTTTTTATACGGTAAATATCAATCTTCTTATTAAATAAAAATGTAAATAGAATTTAGGGAATATAATGTTATGAAAAAGAACACCACATTATTTGGAGTTGCGTTTATCTCGGGTTTATTGAGCGCTTGTGGAGGTGGAGGAAGTGGTTCCGATTCCGGAAGTCCATCGGTAAGCACGCCACCGAATGTGCCTAACGAGACAATTTCTCCAGAGCTGTCAGATGAGTTTGTACCATTTGAAAACCAAAGTATCCTGGATAAAATTAAAGATTCCATTACGGGTAATACCAGCAATGACACGGATTATAACAGTGCGCTTGGTCATATGATTGGAGAAGCCTTTGCTGATTATCCTTATGGGCGTACGGCTCGTATTGTGCAGATTTATAACCTGGGTATAAACAGTATCAAATATCCGAACGTGTTATGCGCTGAAGTAAGCACGACCAATGCAGTAAAAACGCTAAAATTAAAAGATGATAAAGATAACTGTGTGATTCTGGATAAAACCTATCGTAAAGGTTCTACGATTACTCAGTCAGTGAATGGCGATACCACCACTCTAACTTTTACCAATGTGCGTTACGGCTCTAATGTTGATTTTAATTTAAAAGATGACTATTTAATTTCAGGCAGCATTGTATATAGCAAAAGCAAAACTCCATCTGGTGAATCGGAAACTTATAAAATTGACCAGCTGGAGTTCCAACGCATTGCAGAAGAGCAGACTGCACCTGCGGGTGGTGAGACTTTTAATCCGAGCAGTAAAGAGTATCTTCAAGTACGAAATTATAGCTATAGCTTGGTAGATGATTACGGCAGTGGCAGTAACGGGACCCGTACATTAACCAGTAAAGGCCTGATTATCGGTCAGCCTTATCTGGCAGATTTCCGTTATAGTTTTAATTTTGATACCACGACTCCATTTAAAATGCAGGAAACGGTATTAGATAATTATAAACACCTGCCGACTGAAGGAACTTTAAAAATTACCGACAGTTATAACCAGGTAGTGGAAGTGAAACAAAATCAGCCTGAATCACTCAAGGCAACTGTCTATTTTAATGGCACTGAAATTACCGATCTGCTCTGGTCAACGATTATTGGGGACAAAAAATAAGATCGCATATGAAAGAAGCTCTATTGGTACGGAGCTTCTTTATTTATATTGACTCAATCAGAAAGAGTTTACAAAGATTTTAACTGCTGCGATCCAATCCAAT
>NZ_DJDC01000068.1:51318-52167 GCF_002430855.1 Acinetobacter sp. UBA5934
GTTGACCACGAGCCTGACACCATCTTAAAGCTTCTGCTCTGGTCAATTCATCCAATGACATTTTGGCTTTAGCTAAATAGTGCTCTACAATTTCCAGGTACAGGTTTTGATCCATAGGATAGAACGATAGCCACATGCCGAAACGGTCAGACAGCGAAATCTTTTCTTCAATCGCTTCTTGCGGATGCAGCTCGGTATATTGGGGAACGTCCATCCGTGTGACCGGAGTATTTTCATGCATAAATTCCGGCAACAAATGACGGCGGTTACTGGTGGCATAAATAATAAAATTGCTTGAACCGGACTGTAATGAACCATCCAGGACGCTTTTTAAACTGCGATAGTTTTCATCTTCGGCATTAAAGGCCAGATCATCACAGTAGACAATGAATTTTTCAGGACGAGTTTCAATCAGTTTCTGAATAAGCGGCAAATCTGCCAAATCATCACGTTCAATTTCAATTAAACGTAAGCCTTCAGATTCAAACTCCGTTAACAAGGCACGTACAATTGAAGATTTTCCTGTACCACGTGAGCCAGTCAATAACACATCGTTGGCAGGCAAGCCTTTTAAAAACTGTCGGGTATTTTGAATCACTTTTTCTTTTTGCTTTTCTATCCCTTTTAAATCGTCCAGATAGATTTTTTTAGGCTGCTGAATGGCTTTTAATTGTTGATTTTGCCACTTATAAGCAGAGGCTTCAAAGTTGGTTTCGTGTTTCAGTTCAGGTAAGTTTTGCTGTAGTTGTTGGAGTACAGTAGAAAGAACTTGTAAGATATTGTCGGGTAAATCAATTGTTGCCATGATGATTCAGCTTATACGGATAAAGTGAAAATAAAGATCGTTTA
>NZ_DJDC01000150.1:0-17358 GCF_002430855.1 Acinetobacter sp. UBA5934
TGATATACGCTGAATTATCAGGAGACTTTCCCTTGGGAGATTCTAGGCAGCCAACTTATAAAAGTCTTCGGCCATTTGATTTGGTGTCTTAAAACCCAAACCCTTTTGAATTCTTCGATGATTATAAAATAACTCAATGTATTTTATAATATCTGCTTTGGCTTCTTCTCTGGTTTGATAGTTGTAATGATGCACTAACTCATTTTTCAGTATTCCCCAAAAGCTTTCAATCGGTGCATTATCGTAACAGTCTCCGCGCTTGCTCATTGAACCTTGAAAACCATATTGCTCAAGTATATTTCGATATTCATGGCTGCAATATTCACTTCCTCTGTCTGAATGCACAATCAGTTCTTTGGTTGGTTTTTGATTGTGAATAGCCATATTTAGCGCATTACAAACAAGCTGTGTTGTCATGCGCTCATTTAAGCTATAGCCAACCACTTGCTTCGTGTAAAGGTCTTTTACCGCTGCTAAATACAGCCATCCTTCAACAGTCCATATGTACGTAATATCACTTGACCATGCTTGATTTGGTCTAGTCATTGAGAATTGTTGCTCCAGCAGGTTTTCATAGATCGCTCGATTATGGTCACTATTCGTAGTCCTTTTAAAACGCTTGTGTCGCTTACAATACAGGTGGTTCAGCGCTTTTATCTGACGTACAGCGTACATACTCATTTTTATACCCTGAGCTTGTAAGTATTTGGTTAATCGAATATAACCATAGCTCTGCCTTGTCTCCTCATGGGCTATTTTCACCAATATCGTCTGTTGATTTCGTTGAATCGTTCTTTTGCTCACGCCTCTCTTGAGCCAATCATAAAAACATGAAACTGAAACATGAAGTAATCGAGCCATTAAGGTAATTGGAAAAGAATATCTTTTTTGTTTCATATAGGCGTACCTTACTGACTTTCTTTGGCAAAGTACGCTGCTGCCTTTTTTAAAAATTCACGTTCCATTTCAGCTATTTTGAGCTGTTGTTTGAGTTTTTTATTTTCTTCGAGTAGAGCGTTTAGATCAGGTGAATACTGTTTTGTACCTGCTAAAGTTCCAGCCTTTGCTTTGGTATTCCAATTTGAAAGAGTTTGCATTGAAATGCTAAGTTGTCTAGCTGTTTCCGAGACATTGCCTTGATTGGCTTCAATTAATTTGATGGCTTCAGCTTTAAATTCTGTGGTGTAAGTCTTGTGTTTCTTGCTCATGGTAAACTCCTGATGAGTGTGTTTAGTTTACCAAGTTAAAACCTCCTGTTTTTTCAGCACACATCATTTCTGCGAAATCAATCTCTAAAAATATAAGGGAAACTATTTCCCTTATATTTCAACCAATCGTGAGAATCAGGTTATCTTATATCCCTAGACCACATATCTTTTACTTAATCCCCATTCTGCCAATATCCGTCTATATGTCGTTGAAGATTTGTCTGCTGCAAAGTGCGCCTCCATTGAAACATCTAATGGAAGTTCTTCCGGTTTTTGACTCTCAACAATATCCTGATCCTCTGCAAAAATTTGTGCATTGAAGTCATATACAGCCTGTAGGTCACCCGTCGTATCAAAATTACGTGTCAACGGAACAAATAGCCTGGTTTGATTATGCGAAACAGGACAACAAGCATTCAAAATTTTTAAAATCCCATTGTTAGGAAAATAGACAGTAAGTGTTGCCGAGAATGGAGGATATACATCAAATTCTCGTTTCCATAGGAAATTCTCTGGCTCTAAATGTCTCAAACTATGAGGAAAGTTACTTACTGTAGAGATATAAATCGTTTTAAGTCCATAATCTGTTCTTTCAGTTTCATATTTTGGCACTACTGGATTATCACGATCAGCGAATGCCTTGTTATGCACCCAGGCAAAATGTGCCACATCGATAAAACCTTCAAGCTGACGACCACTAGAACCTGCTATATCAACAAATGGTGGGAGTATTGATTGATGTTCATCTGAATCCCAAGTTTCAAGAACTGGAAAATTAGCTTCACTTTCATCACGGCTAAATAAGCTGGTCCAAACTAGTCCATATTTCTCAACTACAGGGAATTTAGTTAAGGTGAACCGATCTGAAATTTGGGTAAGTTCTGGTTGAGCAGGGATTTTTACGCACTTACCTTGTGCGTTATAGTTGAGCCCATGATAGGGACAAACAATATTTTCACCTTCTACCCATCCTTTACTTAATGGCACTCCTCGATGTGGACAGATATCTCTTACCAGATGAATTTCTCCACTTTCAGTTTTATAAATAGCCATTTTGACATCAAGAAGCTGAACTTGCTGCGGTTGAGTCGTTACATCCTGGATTTGAACTACCGGATACCAATGCTGCGCTAGAATATTCCAGTCATTTGGGTCAAATTGACTACATTGTGGCTGAGTGAATAAATTGAGAACTGGTATTGCATTCATTTTAGCGCTGCCCCTCTTATAAGTTATTGATTAATTCAAACTTCTTAGCATTGCTGCATCATGACTTTTTCTTTTCTATCTGTCTATTAAAGACTTTAGGAATGGTATTTCTAATTTTTAGAACACTTTTCTTATTATTGTTCTTCTTATCTAAACTTAACGAATAACTAGCATTTTATAACTCATCACAATTCTTAATTGATGCTGAATTACTTGGACTCCTATTACTACTCTGACTTTATTTAGTGTTGCCTTTTTGGCAACGAGTTGAGCGAGATTCTCTGCTATGCACGGAATTAAATTGTCATTAAGTTGATAACAACAAAGTTCAAAGAGCCACAAAAATGTTGATATACACACCACCTTCTACGGCTAAAAGTATTCCAGTAATCGACTTAAGCGACAGTTTTTCCGATAACCTGGAAAACCGGAAATCTGTTGCGTGGGAAATCCATAAAGCATGCAGAACAACAGGTTTCTTCTATATTAAAAATCATGGTATCGCTTCTGAAGTTCTCCAAAAACAATTAGACATTGCAAAACAGTTTTTTGACCTTCCGATTGAAAAGAAACTAGAAATTGATTTCAAAAACTCCAAATGCCTTCGTGGTTATGAACCAATGGCAGCTCAAACACTTGATGAAGGCTCTCCTCCTGACTTAAAAGAAGGGTTCATGTCAGGGAAAAATCTAGATTCAAGTCACCCATATGTCCAAAAAGGCTATCCACAACATGGGCAGAATCAGTGGCCTGAAGATCTTCCTGAAATGAAGACCCAGACCGAAACCTATATTCAACAGACTTTAAAACTGGGTAAGCATCTAGCTGGCCTATTGGCACTTTCTCTTGGGCTTGAAGAAAACTACTTCGAGGCAGGCTATGATGAAACTGTCATTATTACCCGTATGCTTCACTATCCTCCTCAATCTGAAAAAATTGTAAACAATCAGCTAGGGTGCGGTGCGCACACTGATTGGGGGTTACTGACGCTCTTATTGCAAGATGAAGTAGGTGGACTAGAAGTACGCAATAGTGAGGGTGAATGGATACGTGCACCTCACATACCAGATACTTTTATCGTAAACCTCGGTGATTTAGTCCAATTCATGACTAATGGACTCTACCTCTCAAATATGCACCGTGTTTTCAATAGTAAAGCAGGTGTCTCACGTTATTCGGTTCCAACCTTCTTTGACTTGGATTACGAATACAAAATCAAAACGCTGCAAAATTTAGGTGATCAATTTAAGGCTGAACCTAAAGAAATGACTGTAGGTGAATACCTAGCCTATATGTATCAAAAAACTTACGCATCGAAAAAAGAAGCCGTTTAATTTATTCAACAGTTGGTATCAAAATTATGAAAAAAATGTTTCCTCTAGGTTGTGCTGGTTTAGGCATTCAAAACTCATCAAAAGAACGACCAGTAAGCCTGAATGAGCCTACTATTCTCGAACAGTTCGAAATGCTAAAAGCTGCGGAGGTCTTTGATTTTCTGGATCGTATCCCTCTTGAAGATAGTCAAATAGATGCTTACATCAAGGCAAGTCAGAAAACAAATATCCCTATTTATTCTGGTTGTGGCTTATATGTCATTGGCAAGGATGAGGAAGCATTCAAACAGGATATTAATCGTAGTGCCGCTGTAGGGGCCAAATTCCACAACATGATGATTTGGGCAAAACATGCAGATGGTCATTATGTAACGAACGAAGAAGTTGCTAAAACTTATATCGATTTCTACACCTACGCTCAAAGTAAAGGAATAACGGTTACCTTAGAGTGCCACGTTGATAACTGGTCTGAAGATTATCGTCGAGTAATTCCGGTGGCAGATCTTATAGAAAAAGAAGGTGTGCCGTTTGAGTTTGCAATGGATTACAGCCATTGTATTTTTAAAATTGAAAATGAAATTGAGCTTGCTGTATCACAAATGCGTGATGATCCTAAAGCTATCAGAAAGTTAGATCCTTTTAATAATGATAGTTTTGCAGATGATTGGCTGAATCGAAATTTAGTTACATGGGGGCAGATCCGTCCTGCAGTCCCTAATAATCCAGTTAACTGGTTGGCATTTGAAACAGGACCATATAATGGCTTAGGAACGAATCGTCCAGGTCGAGGAATTCAGTATCCATTTAATCAACCTATGGAAGGCGAATGGCATACAGACTTCTGGCATGCATATAAGCTTGCACCAACCAAAGAGGTCATCCGTAAAATCATTGATAGTTACTTGAACAATCCAAATTCTAAAGTACAGCTCATGACAGTAGATAACATCAATTTAGAGTCTTATGGCTTAAATTGGAAATACAACATGTTTGCCGATAGTTGCAGTGTTGCCCGTTATATTCGTGAGATTTATGAGGAGCGACTGGCAATATTTATGGCAAAACAAAATGCAGTTGATACTCTTCAAAGGGCTTCTGCATGAAAAAACTCCTGAATCTAAAATATATTTTGGCCAATACCAGCCTTTTAGGTTTTTTACTTATCAGTGGGGCCAATCCAGCATTGGCCGCTGATCAAGCAGCTTTTGTCTATGTCGCGCATAAAAATGATTATGGTTGGTCTTATTCGCACGATATAGGACGCATGAAAACAGAAAAAGCCTTACAGGGTAAATTTAAGACCTCTTATATCGAAAATATTCTAGATAATGCTGATTCTGAACGTACATTCCGAAGACTCGCACAACAAGGGAATAAGGTTATATTTGCCACCACGTTTGGGTATATGAATACTATTGAAAAGGTAGCTAAACAGTTCCCGAACACCATTTTTATGCATGCTAACGGATTTAAAACTGCAAAAAATGTAGGTGTCTATGATATCCGAACCTATGAGGGCTCTTACTTGCAAGGGGTATTAGCAGGCTATAAGACTAAAAGTAATATTCTGGGTGTTGTAGCACCGTTCCCAATTCCTGAAGTCATTAGAGATATTAATGCTTATACACTTGGGGCTCAATCTGTAAATCCAAAAATTAAGACCAAGGTGGTCTGGATTAACACTTGGTTCGATCCAGGAAAAGAGCGTGAGGCTGCATTTGCATTGATCTCACAAAATGCTGATGTATTATCACAAGTCACCAACTCCCCCGCTGTAGTTCAAGCTGCTCAGGAAAAAGGAAAATTTGCCTTTGGCTGGAACTCAGATATGGGTAAGTTTGCTCCTAAAGGTCACCTAGCTGCATCAGTGTTATATTGGGAAAAAATCTATACCCCTGTTTTGCAACAAGTGCATAACAAAACATGGAAGCCTGGATCTACATGGTATGGTGTCAAGGAAGGTGCCATCGATATAACTGGTTTTGGCCCAATGGTCACTAACAATGAAAAAATGAACGTTTTGGCAGTGCGAGATAAAATTCGTAATGGTCAATATGTTGTGTTTAGTGGACCTCTTCACAAACAAGATGGAACATTACTTTTAGAAAAAGGCAAACATCTCTCAAATACGCAATTGATGAGTATGAATTACTTCGTTAAAGGCGTGGATGCTGCTTATCCTAAATAAACATGAATAAGCCCTTATTGAAGAATTTCAATAAGGGCTTAGCTTTTTTGATGTTTATACCTTTCAGATTAAGCTTAGGACCCTGCTTCGCCTCTCTGCAATATTTCGTCTGCAATGAGCCTAGAGAGAGCATCTGTCGCTGTAGAAAGATAATGACCTTTACGTGCATAGAGACCTAAATCACAGTAAATACCATTGTTATCATTCAGTGGGATATAACGAAGGCGATTATTAATTATTTCATTTTCCAACCCAAAGAATGTCTGAAAACCAATTCCCTTATTCCTGAGTATTAACTGTTTCATTAATTCCAAAGAACTCGTTTGCATTTTAAAATTTGGAATAGCATGTTGTGCACCCGCAAATAATGGCGCTAACTGTTGATAAATAGACAAATTAGGTTTTGGCATGATCACGTCATAGTCGAGGCATTGATGGAATGACACCGTCTTTTGAGAAGCCAGCGGATGGTCAGTCGATACAATTGCACCTAATTTAAAATGGGATATTGCTATTTGATGCAAATCATTATGCTTTGGCAAGGCAAAAGCCAAGCCTAGATCCACCCGATTTTCAATGATTTCATTAGGGATATCTTTTGAGCCTAAAATTGTAACCCCTACAGTTACATTAGGATATTTGACCTGGAATTTTTCAATAATCTCTGGCAGTAAATTAATCGCTAGTGTTTCAACACTCGCAATTTCAACATGACCTTTATAAAGCCCTTTCAGTGCATCCAATTCATTCTGCAATCGCTTAGTATCTCTCAGTACTAAACTAATATGTCTTGAAAACAACTCACCTGCATGAGTAAGCACCATACCCGAAGGCACCCGATTGAATAATGGTGCTCCAATTTCATCTTCGAGTTTTAAAATTTGCCTATTTACAGCGGAAGATACGACATTTAATTGTCTGGCTGCTTCCCTGATTGAACCGCACCGGCGTACAGCATCAAAATAATGAATTGCTGCTGAGTGAAAGCGAAGACCACGTGTACTCATTTTAACATCACATCCTATTCCAATTTTAAAGCCCCAATCCATTTATAAATTTGAATGAGCTATTGAAATAGAAGCAAAAAACTTGCCATTAAGTAGCAGCCATTTTTTGGACCTAAAGCATTATTTTCAGTGCATCCCGTTGCTTTTTCAGCATCATCACTCATTTAAAAAAGTTTAAGCAATTGTTTTTATTTAATTAATTAAGAATAGCTCTCTTTTTGGCATCAGCTTGATCGATATTCGTTGCTATGCGGTCTCATGATTATTTTATAAAAAAAAGAAAACATTATTTTTGGAAGATTGCATGACCGCGTTAGAAAACGATCAAAACATTACCTCTATACCCATTATTGATATTTCCGGTCTTCTGGATAATGACATACAAACTCACCAAAACATTGCTTCAAATATTCGTAAAGCATGTCTAGATAAAGGTTTTTTTTACATTACCGGACACGGGGTTTCTAAAACATTACAAGATAAGGTTTTTGAATATTCCAAATTATTTTTCAGTCTTCCCCTAGAACAGAAAATGCAATGGACCATCGAGCTTTCTGAAGCAAACCGAGGTTATGAACAATTAAGAGCACAAACCCTTGAACCTGATTCTCCACCTGATATCAAGGAAGGCTTTTATATCGGGAAGGAACGCTCAGCTTCAGATCCTGTTGTCATCCATAAAGCTTTTAACCAAGGCCCAAACCAATGGCCAGATATTGATGGATTCAAAGAGGTTATGGAGGAATACCAACTAGAAATGATCAAAGTCTCAGAAAGGCTCATGCATGCTATCGGTTCGTCACTAGGTCTGGAAGAAGATTATTTCTCAGAGTTCTGCAAGGATGCAGATTTAGTCACCTTGCGTTTATTGCACTATCCTCCACAACCCTCTAATGCTCAACCAAATGAAAAAGGATGCGGGGCACATACTGATTTTGGAGGGTTAACCCTATTACTTCAGGATCATAACCGCGGTTTACAAGTGTGGGATCAAACTCAAAAGCAATGGATTTGGGCAGAGCCAATTGAAGATAGTTATGTCGTTAACCTAGGTGACCTAATCTCTATGTGGACGAACAATACATATAGATCCACCCTCCATCGCGTCATCAACATCTCAGGTGGGGAACGATATTCTGTTCCATTCTTCTACAGCGGTAATCACCAGTATCAGATTGAATGCATTCGAGAGTGTTTGGAGGAAAACTCAGAACCGCTATATCCACCAATCAGTGTTGAACAGCATTATCGTGACATGTTCAAAAAAACATATATCTAATAATAAGGAGTTTCCCATGAAAAAATTACCAGTTATCGACATTGCACCTCTTTATGACGTTAACCATCCTGATTATGCAGATATATGCAACCAAATTGACCAAGCATGTCGTGAATGGGGGTTCTTCTATATCAGTGGTTATAAACCGAATCACCTTGCAGAAGTTCAAAGTTTAGCTAAAGAGTTTTTTAGTAAACCACTGCTTGAAAAACTAGAAATAGACATCCAAAAACACAAAGCCTCTCACAGAGGATATGGTGCATTGGGTGTTGAACAACTTAATCCTGACCTGCCCAATGACTTTAAAGAAGTATATGACATGGGTGTTCACCTAGAAGCAGATCATCCTGATGTAATCAATAAAGAACCATTACGTGGTCCTAATGTATATCCGAATATCGAGGACTGGAAAACTGTAATGGATGGCTACTTTGAAGAGATGTTGGACTTAGGAAAAGTTCTTCTAAATGCCATGTCTCATGCCATTGGTCTTCCGCAAAATTATTTTGATTACTGCCTACAAGAAAGTCTGTGTGCACTCCGCCTCATTCATTACCCACCTGCATTAGACAATACGCAATCAGAGAGTTTCAATGCTGGAGCACACACTGATTATGGCTGCGTCACTATTCTTGCTCAAGACGATGTAGGGGGATTGCAGGTTCAGGATGTGAATGGTAATTGGATCGATGCTCCGCCTATTCCTGATACTTATGTTATCAATATCGGCGACATGATGGCCCGTTGGTCCAATGACATCTACAAATCTACACCTCATCGTGTTTCAAGTCCTAAAGGCAAACAACGTTTTTCTTTCCCATTCTTCATCCAACCGAGCCCAAAAACTGTAATCCGTTGCCTGCCTAACTGTTACAGCGAATCCAATCCACCTAAATATTCACCAATTACTAGCATGGAATATCTACAGTCACGCTTTGATGCTACTTACAAACATCGTGCTGACGTTTAAATATCGGGGACATTCAAATGAAAAAAATTATCACTTCATTACTATTAAGTACCTGTGCAGCCAGCACTTACTCTTTTGCAGAAAAACCTTGGTTATATTGGCAATCCAATAGCGTTTCTGCACTTTATGGTAAAGGTTTTGAAGTAGAGCCTGATACACATGAAACGATTACTTTTGAACATGCGAGCAGTTGGAAATGGGGGGATCTCTATCTATTTGTCGACACTTATTGGTTTGACGGTGAAAAGACTGCTTCCCAAGGTCATAATGCGGTCTATACAGAAATTGCTCCCCGCTTTTCAATAGGAAAACTAACCAATACGAATTTGAGCTTTGGGCCAGTGAAAGATGTCCTAATAGCTACAAGCTTTGACTTAAGCATCCAAGATCAGCCTGGTTATGACGATATGTGGACTTATTTAGTTGGTCCAGGTTTTGACCTTGATATCAAAGGCTTTGATTATTTCACCCTTAATTTTTACTATCGCATTCCAGACGATGGAAACACCCCAAGTGGACAATGGCAAATCACTCCTTGCTGGTCATATACCGTCCCATTTCTTAAATCATCAATCATTTTTGATGGATACATTGATTGGGTAGTCAATTCCAAAGGTAATAACTCTTCCGACTTTCACTTTAACCCACAAATCAAATATGACCTTAGCCCTCATCTAGGCTTAAGCCCAAAAAAATTAGCAGCAGGTATTGAATACGACTATTGGAAAAACAAATTCTTAATCGAAGACACTCCATATTTTAAAACTAATCAAAATGCTACTAGTTTCATCGTCAAATATACCTTTTAGGCTGAAGGAGAAAAACATATATGACTAACACAATCACAGCCAATAACTTAAAACCAAGCTCCATGATTTTTCTCAGTATCCAGCACGTCTTGGTAATGTATGCAGGTGCTGTTTCAATTCCCCTAATTGTTGGAGGAGCTTTAGGGTTAAGCACTGCAGAAATTGCTTTCTTAATTACTGCAGATCTATTTGTTTGTGGCATTGCCACCCTCATTCAAACTATTGGTTTTAAAAATGTAGGTATTCGCTTTCCCATTATGATGGGAGTTACCTTTACTGCAGTAGGCCCAATGATTGCAATTGGGACTAATCCAGATATGGGACTACTAAGTGTATTTGGGGCAATCATTATCGCAGGGATCTTTGGCTTCCTGATTTCACCATTTATTGGAAAGTTAATACGATTCTTCCCTCCTGTGGTGACAGGAACTCAAATTCTTGTGATTGGTCTATCTCTCATTGGTATTGCAGGCACATGGTCCGCTGGCGGATATGGGGTAAAAGACTTTGGAAATCCATTGTACTTATCTATCGCTGCCTGTGTTCTATTAAGCATTATTATCATCAGCCGTTATGTTAAAGGCTTTTTGGGCAACATTTCAGTTCTAATCGGGATGGGAATTGGTTATATCATCGCTGCATTTTCTGGCCTCATCTCTTTAGACAAGATAGATGAAAGCCCATGGTTAGGTTGGGTGATGCCATTTCACTTCGGTATTCCAGAGTTTAACTTTTGGGCTGTCTTGACTATGTGCGTAGTCATGCTGGTTATTTTCATTGAAACAGCTGGGATGTTCATGGCTGTAGGTGAAATTGTTGAAGAAGAGGTGGATCAGGAAAAATTGACTCGCGGTTTTAAAGCTGACAGCCTTGGCACAATGATTGGTGGGATTTTTAATATCTTCCCGTATACATCCTATGCTCAGAACATCGGTTTGCTAGCGATCACAGGTGTTAAGAATCGCAGTGTATGTGCTTTAGCTGGTGTGTTTTTAATCCTTTTAGGTCTATTTCCTAAAATAGCTTACTTTGTTGCGTCTATACCCTCATGTGTTCTAGGTGGAGCCGCATTGTTTATGTTTGGGATGGTGACATCTAATGGTATCAAAGTACTGCAGCGTGTCGACTTTCAAAATGTGAATAATCTCTACATCATTGCAGTCAGTGCCGGCATAGGTATGTTGCCTGTATTCTCACCTACTATTTTCTCACAACTACCATCTTATCTTTCACCTCTGTTAAACAGCCCAATTTTGCTAACGGCTTTTTGTGCTGTGATTTTGAATGCTGTTCTCAATCGAAAACAGCGGATATTGGATGAACAGTATCTTCAGAAATTGAAAGATGCATAAATATCAGATACACAGCTTAAAACATTCTTGTTCTATGTAAAAAAGGGAGCTAATGCCACTGCTGTCCCATAGTTTGCTTTAAATAAAAAAACCTGAGTCCTAACAGTTAAAATATGAGTGCAAACAAACACTTTAACGACCAGGATTCAGGTTTTGTCACATCAGAATACCGTATTTCATGAGCTAATTAAACCTGTTGTGCGACAGGATTTTGAACAACTTGCTAAAGTACACCATGTTGGACAGAAATTTAGAGCGGCTTCCCGGTGGGATCAGTTTATTGCCATATTGATGTCTCAATTCTCTTGTAGGCAAAGTCTGAGAGATATTCAATCCAATTTGGAGTGCCAACAGGAAAAGCTAAGTCATCTCGGAGCAAAGTCTATTCCCCGAAGCACGCTGGCACGAATCAATGAGCAGCAGCCTGCTGCCCTGTATCAACAGCTATTTTACAAGTTGCTTAAATACTATGAACACTCAAAAGTCGCTCATAAATTTCGCTTTAAAAATCCCTTGTATTCCTTGGATGCCAGTCATATTGACCTGTCGCTTTCCTTATGTGAATGGGCCAAAGTTCACGACTCAAAAGCCAGCATGAAACTCAGTATAGGATTGAATCACAGCAATGATATTCCTGAGTTTGTTGCAGTTGAAAATGGCAAAGAAAATGACATGGTACAAGGCCGCAAATTCCAGTTTCCTGCTGGCAGCATTGTAGTTTTTGATAAAGGCTATGTCGATTACCAATGGTATGCAAATCTGACTACTCAAAACATTGGATTTGTCACACGTTTTAGGCCTAAATCTGTGTATCAGGTGATCCAGCAACATCCAGTGCTTGAATCCAAAGGTATTCTAAAAGATGAAACCATTCAGCTGAATAGCGCACATGCCCTAAAAAGAAAAGCCCCAGTGTTAAGAAGAATTGAATATAGAGATCAGCAAAGTGGCAAGCACTTTAGCTTTCTCAGCAATAACTTTCATTTAGCCGCCTCCACCATTGCGGCGATTTATAAAGATCGTTGGAAAGTTGAGCTGTTCTTTAAGGCGATTAAGCAGAATCTCAAATTAAAAGCGTTTCTAGGCCGCAGCAGGAACGCAATTCAGACACAAATCTGGATTGCGATGATCGCCTATTTATTGGTGAGTTTCGCTCAACATTTAGGAAAAACAGGTTGGACAGTTCAACGTTTACTCAGAATAATTCAAGTGAACTTGTTTGAAAGAAGAATTTTAAAAGCTTTATTTCCACCCGATAAAATACCCATAAAACAAGAGGAAGCTCAAATGAGCTTCCTCTTGTGAAAAATTGTGGGACAGCAATGGAGCTAATGCTCCCTTAATTCATTGATATCAGTAAAAGGTTTCCTCTTATTTAACTCAGTTCAAAGCTGTCACAGATCCTTTCAATCCCTGCTGGATATCGAACGCATTCTGTTCTACCACAGGCTGGTGCAGACCTTCTTCCTGATAAAACTCGTCCACCACATCTAGCCCCTCCTCAATATCCATTTCAAACAAACCATTCGCAAATCCCTGCCTTGCCGTTTGATCTAAAGCCTCTTGATTAAACCCGGCTTGTTTACTCTGTTGGTCTATATCCCTTGCAGTCTGAAGTGCGGACTGTAAATCTACTCCCTCCCTTAAAGTCAGATCCACGTAATACACAGGCTGACGATAACTCTGTGTCGTACTCTTGCCCCGCAATATCAATTGCAAGGGTAGACATGACAACAAACCATTTGAGGCCGCATGGTAATAACTCAGCCGTGCAGCCAAAGTTCGAATACTGTTAAAGCCTGTAGTTCTAAAGATGAAGGTGCCAAACTCATCCGATTCATCTAAGTTCACATGCAAACGCCCGTAGGGCTTGCAGTTCCCTCCTTGAGCCAATGGACATAAATCAGGGGATGGACAGGGATGTTGCTCCACGCCTTGATTGGTTAAACGTTGGCAGGTTTCTCCATTACCGACACAGACAGGTCTTCCAGTCTGTCGGTCAAATAAGGTGTATTCAGCGCGTAAGTTCAGATCAGGATCATTAAAGATCATTCTGACGGGGATTGAGCGCAACTTTTGATTAGGCGTATTGGCTCGAAGCTGATCATCTAATGGATGTTTGATCCAGCCTTCTTTGCTTTGAATCTGGGAAGTAATGGTGAATTGATCATCTTTTTCCGGTAAGCGTTTGCCACTCTTTTCAACCATACGACCGATACTGATACGCCCCAGAATTGGTGGAGTAATTGCTAAACCTTTAATCATGTTGATATTCCTTAATGTATTACCTTACAAATTTGGGTCTATCTATGTAGGTCAGAACAAAGACCAAATAAGTTACCCAAAGTATGTAGAGCCAGATAAAGTGCTACAGAGATCGCGACCGATTTGCTCTCTACCGAAGGGTAGAGAGCGGGGAGCGATTTTTGTGAATTTTTGATTTCGTGCTGTAGATAGGGCTTAGTCGGTATAGATGTTAAATCGACGACTGCCTTGCTTTTGAAGTGGATAAAGCTCAATGAGTTCAGGCTGGTGCTGAAGCAATGCTTTGGTATTGAGGCTGATAGAATCCTTGGCTTTCTTCCAAACTACCGAGCCATTTGCAAAGACTGCCCTTTCCTTGTCTTGCATCATCATCTGGATTTCATGTTTAAGCTGGTCAAAGCGTTCCTGCTGATGCTGAATCTCTTCTTTCATTTTGATGAGCTGATCAAACATCAAATTGGCATTTTCATTTTGCGAAAGATCCTCTACGGTTAAAGGTACATGCGCTGGATAGAGTTGCTGAATCGCTTTGGCTGCGGATTCACTTGCATCCACGGATGGTGGTGTATCCTTTTCCACGCATTCCCAGAAATATCGTTCTGCTTGAACAATATGTTCAATCACGGATTCTGATCGTGTCACTTTGAAGATCTTGGTTTCATGCCCACAGATCAAGACACAAACATGCGCTGCCTGTTTACCAGTCACCGCCAGTTGATGTTGCACCTGACACAGCACATATAAAGGTACACCATCACGCCACAATTTTGCTCCATGCTCACCTGCTGTTTTGCATTCCAAAATTTGGACTTCATCGCTGCCGACTACGCTGTAATCCAGATTGGCTAGCATAAAGTGTTTATCGGGATCAGGATGCTGAAGTACCGCATTGATCCGTCGCACCTTGTTATAGGTGCGCATGCTATAGAACTCTGCCACCAAAGGTTCCAGTTGCTTGCCCCAATACAACGGTGCGACACCTGAGCTTTCATCTTCTATGAATTGAGCCTGCCGTCCTGTTTTGATCAGCCAGAGTTCCAACATCGACATGTAGGGATTGAGACCACAGGCAGTCGCGGCATCACTGCTACCGATACCTTGTTTACGAACTTCGAGCCAGTCCTGATATTCCATCCCTTTGGTATTAACCAATCGCTTGGCTGCTGTTGAGCGTTTGGTCGTGATAGTTGGATTGACTACGATCTTTGATCCTACCGTCGTAGGCTGATGGGAAATAGGTACAATTTGATTCATGGAATTATCCTTATTAATTCTGATCTCTGTAAAAGAAATGCATAAAAAAGCCATACCCGACACGAGGTCGGGTATGGCGATATGCATGCATATTAATTGAAAGGGGTTACATGAGTGCTCTGATGAGCATTTGTTTGGGGTGACTTGATTTCAACATAAGTGAGTTAGTTAATTTCAGGCGATCAAAGCAAGTGCTTGCTCCAATCCTCGTTGCTTCACACCTGCACCTGCACCAAACCAAGCTGAATCAAGACGATGATCGGTACTCATGGCACGTCGTTCATGATCCACAAATTCTGTGATCGAACAAAGTAAACCATAAGCTGTATCTTTAGCTGATGACAATTCAGCACCGCGTCCTTGTCCATTAAACATCTCTAAAGCTTTATTCATGGCACGACCATTCGGTTCAGGCTTTTTCTCCTGAGCTTGCTGCGCGACATTACGATAGAACTGAATAATGTTTTCTTCAGGATCGGAAATTGACATGGTGCTATTATTAAACACGGCATCAAAGTAAGCCTTAGCTTCCTGCTGACTCACCTTACGCTGCGTGAGCTGTTTCATCTCATACATGTGCTCATCCCATGCACGCACTGAAATACCTAATTGCTGTTTCACTTTCTCTGCGTCAAACTTGGTGCTATGTGGAACTTTCACTACACCAGCACTACTGCTTTGTCCACGTAGAGCAATGGCTAAAGTGTTGTTACAGACCACCCGGATACTGGTGAACTGTGCTGTCGTTGCCAAAGTGCCATCACACGCGGTAGCTAGCAGGATATAACCATTACTGACATCCTTAGCCTTTAATGCAGTGCTTTGGCCGGTACGTGCTAAAGCCCAGAACTTCTTCCCACCTTTCAAAACCCCTGCGGTTTCTAACTCAAAGCCAGATTGCTCTGTCAGATCCCGGTAGAACTCTAGGATCTCTTTAGGCTGAACTTCCTGATAACGCTGACTGACTACAGATAAAGGTGCATGGGTATCTGAGCGATACAACACTCGCTGCTCTTCAAAAGGCATGATGATGCTCTGACCACGTTCATTCTGTGCCATATAACTGACATTCGAGGATTCGATCCGCCAGTCCATCCCGGCTTGCTGTGCCCAGACTTCCAGTGGTTGATTCGGACTTAGCTGATTTCCTAAGCCATGCCAAGGTGTTTCGCCAACATAGGCTATTTGTTCAATTTGATGTGCCATTGCTTTGATCTCCTATGCTAACTCAACGAAAGTTTTGCTGACATTGATTACAGTGATAGTAGGTCATGGTGATAGGCTTTTTAGGCTCATCAAACACACTACTGAATAGACCACCAATGACTACACCTGCAAGCCCGCCAAGCAGTGGTGATACAGGCAAAGGTAAACCCTTTGAAATGGATGCACCGATGGTTGCGAACGAAGCTGATGCTGCTAGACCTGTAGAATCAGAACCACTCACCTGCTGATTAACCACTTGAATAACCTGATCGGAAAAACAATAAGGACAATTTAAACTCATAATATATACCTCTAGAAATGACAAAGGCTCACCGATTGGTAAGCCTTGCAAAGTTAAAAACCTCGTTTTCATCTAGATAATGTATATCTGAGATTATTTTCATTTAGCGTCTATCATACTGCACTCTTAACTGACCTTTACCAAATACTCTTCGTCCTTCTGGCTTAACACGTAAGTATTGAAGAGTACGTTTGTGATGATCAGCAATGTATTGCATTGCTCTAATAAAATTTGCCACTTGAGTTGAATCGCGACGATGAATCACACCGATCCCTAGCTCATCTTTACTTCGAAGTTCCGCTACACGTTCACGGTTCCAACAATTATAGCCTTGACCAAAATCTCTAGTAATATCCTTCCATAACTCAATAATTTCATTCCCCCAATATGCTGCGCTTCCAGCACGGTAGGCATTATCATAGATGATTGCTAAGTGACAGTGAAAACCTTTACTTTTACCGCCTTGTTCCACTCCCCATATATACCCGACTACATGTTTAAATATGCCATCTTTATTTTGGATACGGTTAAGCAGTATATCTAAGTCCTTATAAATATCTTCAACTCTAATTCGACTAGAATATTCTTGCAAATAACCCAAGTCTACACGAGCAACTAATATTCGACTGCATTTATTAAGTATTGAACTACAATATTCCTGCACTTCAATTTTATTTTCATCTTTCTGTTTTTCAATGGTTTCATAATCTTTCTTGAAAAGCTCAAATAAATCTAAAAACCATTTTCTTATCTCTTTGTACCCAATTATCTTTAACTCGTCCATAAGTTCAAGATAACCAGAGTCTATTCTCTGTAAGTCATATCTCAGAATTACAAAGAATTTAAGATAACCTGTGTATTCATCATCAGGATCATAAATATCATTAAAGTCAAATAATAGATCTATAAGCTGTGAATAGAATCCATCCCATTTTGTTCGTTCTTTTTTTAAACGTTTTAAAAAATTCTCAATATG
>NZ_DJDC01000151.1:0-3913 GCF_002430855.1 Acinetobacter sp. UBA5934
AAAAAGCATAGGTCTAGATAATCAAGCTAGATTTTTTAGAACTCCACATTGGTCAATTGTACATAAACCATCACAAGTACCTCTTAAATCAGATAGTTGTTCAATAAGCTTTTGTTGCTTGATTATATTTTCTCTGATAGCACTGACATGTAAGTCAATTAATTCATTCACCCCTGAACAATTTTTCTCAGGTTTGTCTTTATAGGTAAGTAATTGACGAATTTCATTCAAACTCATATTTAAAGTTCGGCAATTCAAAATAAACTTAATTCGCTCAACATAGCCTATATCGTAAAGGCGGTAATTTCCTTCCGTTCTTTCGGGTTCCGGAATTAAACCTTCCTTTTCATAAAACCTAATTGTTAATACTGAACATGAGGTTTTTTTAGAGAGTTCACCAATTTTTAAATGCATTGAGTTGGTATTTCCAAAAAATCTTGACTCTATAGTAACTATAGGGATTCTAATATTCAAAGTTTATAAATTTTTTTAATGGGTATAACTATGAGTGGCTGTGGATGTAGTAAAGAAACACCATGCGAAGATAAGAAATCTCAACAAGAAAATCATCCATCAATTGCAGAAGCAAGCAATTCAAAGAATTGTGATAATACGCCTAGCTGTTGTGGTGAAGAGGAAGAAGAAAAATCTTCATCTCCTTGCTGTAACACTTCAAACAGTTGTGAAGATACCGCTCAATCCTGTTGTGGTTCTGATCCCAAAGAAAATTTAAGCACTGAAAACGTTTTAAAAGATTCGCACTACATGAGTGAATACTTAGTTCCCAAAATGGATTGTTCTGCGGAAGAACAGATGGTTCGTATGGCGCTATCTTCAATTGATGGTGTTCAAAAACTCATCTTTGATTTACCTAACCGGTCTTTAAAGGTTCTACATAATCAAAAAGATGAAAATATAACTACCAAACTTGAAGCTTTGGGTTTTGGTGCAAAGCTTGTGAAGACTGAAACTTATATAAGCAATCAACAAGCTAAGCAAACAAGTACCTATACCATTCCTAAAATGGATTGCTCTGCTGAAGAGCAAATGGTCCGTATGGCTCTTGCAGATATTGAAGCAGTTAAAGGTCTTACTTTTGATCTTCCCAATCGAAAACTGAAAGTCTTCCATAATGAAGGGAGTCAGCAAATTACGGCCAAACTTGAAGGACTGGGTTTTGGGGCGAAACTTGATGAAACACAGCTTTCTTCAGGCGATATACCTAATGAACCTGATCCTGTGAGACAAGCTAAAGTACTTAAACTGTTATTAGGCATTAATGCTCTACTTTTCTTTATAGAATTCATCAGCGGAATTATTGCTGCGTCTACAGGATTGATTGCTGATTCTCTAGATATGTTTGCCGATGCAGCCGTTTATGGTATTGCGCTATATGCCGTCGGAAAAGCTGCGAAATATCAAGTGAAAGCAGCCCATTTCGCAGGTTGGATTCAGTTATTACTTGCTGTCATCGTGATTATTGATGTCATTAGACGATTCATGTTTGGAAGCGAGCCAGAATCAACGCTCATGATTGTTATTGGCCTGCTCGCACTTATAGCTAACGTGACATGCTTATATCTTATTTCTGGTCATCGAGAAGATGGCGCACATATGAAAGCCAGTTGGATTTTCTCGGCGAATGACGTTGTCGTAAATATGGGCGTTATATTTGCCGGTGTACTCGTGGCGTGGACGGGATCAGCTTACCCAGACTTAATCATTGGCATCCTGGTTTCTTTATTCGTGCTTAATGGTGCTCGAAAGATTTTGGCTTTGAAGTAAGAGTATCGAAAATGAATCTATTTCAAGTTAAACAAAATCAGATCGTCAAAATTAGAGATCTCAAAAAAGGTAATCAATACAGTCATACCACTGATCCCGTATTGGAACGGCTCCAACTATTAGGTTTTAGAGAGGGTGAAACTCTACAAGTACTCGCTAAAGGTGTTTTTGGCGGAGATCCTGTTTTAGTTCAAATTGAAACTTCAAGATTCGCATTAAGAAAGAATGAAGCTGAAAGAATTTTTGTAGAGTTAGTATCCAATGAAGATTAAGAACATTGCATTAGTCGGTAATCCAAATTGTGGAAAAACCTCTTTATTTAATACGCTTACTGGTACGCGACAAAAAGTTGCCAACTATGCTGGAGTTACCGTAGAAAGAAAAGAAGGTTCTTTTAAATTACCTTCTGGTGATGCAATACGAGTATTGGACTTACCCGGAACTTACAGTTTAAAACCTAGTAGTTTAGATGAAGAAGTCACCAGGGCAGTTTGTTTGGGCGAGCTAAAAGGTGAAATTCTACCCGATATTTTTATATGCGTTGTAGATGCCACAAATTTAAGCTTACATTTGAGCTTGGTTCTCGAAGTTCGTGCTCTAAATCGCCCTATGATTCTTGTATTAAATATGATGGATGAGGTCAAAAAGCGTGGTATTTCCATTGATAAGGATAAACTGTCTCAACTGTTAGGTATCCCTGTAGTTGAAGCTGTCGCAGTTAAAACAAAAGGAATTCAAGATTTAATTAATCAATTAGATCAAAAAAATCTTTTTATTACTCCTTATCATTCTGAATTAAGTCATTTTGAACAGGTCAAACAAATCACCAAACAAGTTATTTTAAATAATGACAGTGGTGATAAAAGAACCGCATTTCTAGATAAAATTTTTCTACATCCTGTATTGGGTTTAGTAATCTTAACTTTAACCATGTTTGTGATGTTCCAGGCGGTATTTATATGGGCAACGCCTTTTATTGAATTCATTGAAAATTTTGTCGCATGGCTCAGTGATTTTATTGGACCACTAATCCAACATCCTCTATTAAAAAGCTTGGTTGTGGATGGGGTAATTGCTGGTGCAGGTAGCGTGCTTGCATATATGCCTCAGATTTTGATTTTATTCTTCTTCATTTTAATGCTTGAAGAGTCAGGCTATTTACCCCGAGCAGCATTTCTTTTAGATAAATTAATGTCTAAAGCCGGGCTTAGCGGCCGTTCATTTATTCCTCTGCTATCCAGTTTTGCTTGTGCGATTCCCGGAATTATGGCAACCAGAAGTATCAGCTCTGAACGGGACCGATTAGCAACAATTATGATTGCACCCTTGATGACCTGTTCAGCAAGATTGCCAGTATATGCTTTATTGATCGCGGCATTTATTCCGAACCAATTAATCTACGGCTGGTTAAGTCTGCAAGGATTAGTCCTTTTTGGTCTTTATATGTCGGGAATAGTCTCAGCGTTATTAGTTTCAGTCTTTCTGAAGTTGGTTCGAAAAGATAAAACTGAAAGTATTTTTATTTTTGAACTTCCCACATACCGAATTCCAGATATTAGAAATATTGCATTAGGCTTATATGATAGGGCAACTATTTTCTTAAAACGAGTTGGTGGCATTATCGTTGCGCTGTCTATCTTGTTATGGGTGCTAGTCACGTTCCCTCAACCACCAGATAATGCAACCATGCCGGCCATTAACTATAGTTTAGCTGGTCAGTTAGGGCATTTAATTCATCCTATATTTGCGCCTATTGGGTTTACATGGGAAATATGTATTGCACTCATTCCTGCTATGGCAGCAAGGGAAGTTGTAATTGCTGCTCTTGGGGTGATTTATGCGATGTCAGGTGATGAAGATACAGTAACTCAAAGTCTGTTAAGTCAAATTTCAGGCCCGGATGGATGGGGGTTAGCCACAGGTTTATCATTATTGGTATGGTTTATTTTTGCTCCCCATTGTCTTGCTACGTTAGCAACAATTAGACGAGAAACTGGCAGCTGGAAACAGCCCATCATTATGGCAACTTATTTGTTTGCATTAGCCTACATCTTTTCATTCATCACATATCAAGTTGCGAGTAATTTTTAATTAGCAAATGAATAAAATAAGGGAGCTAGCTCCCTTA
>NZ_DJDC01000089.1:0-6071 GCF_002430855.1 Acinetobacter sp. UBA5934
TGTTCAATGGACAAGGGGGTGAATATGAAGTAACACTGGTTGAGGTTGCAAAAAAATCAGCCAGTGTTGCTGTCGATTCGTTCAATCCTGACGACCGCACCCCTGGTTTTAGCACTTTACTCGGACAAGTAATGAGTAAAGGCGACCGTATGGATTATGCTATTCAAAAAGCCACAGAACTGGGTGTATCCAAAATCCAGCTGCTGACGTCTGAACGCTGTGAAATGCGGCTTAAATATGATCGTGACCAAAAGAAAATCGATCACTGGCAAGGCATTGCCATCGCTGCGTGTGAACAATGCGGCATGAACAAAGTACCGGAAGTGTTAGCCCCTGTATCTTTACAAGACTGGCTGAATAGTGAATTACCTGCAACAAAACTGGTACTTGCCCCGAATAAAGACCAGATCGATGTACTCGCTGCTGCAACCCCCAATATTGCATTATTGATTGGTCCAGAAGGTGGTCTGAGTGAAGCCGAAATACAATTATCAAACAATGCAGGATTTATAAACTGGTGTATCGGCAATCGTGTGTTACGCACAGAAACCGCCCCAATTGTGGCCTTATCTATTTTAAACTACAACTTAACTGTCTAGTTCATCAGAATTTAGATAAATGGGGAATGATTAGATTGATTTTTTTAAATAACGTTATTACTCTTGACTTAAACAGACAAATATATATTTAGAATATAGTTTAGTTTTTAACAGAGTTAAAATTTTAATAAGTAATTTATCGCAAAACAAAAATAAGGTTTTTGCTTATATGTCAGATATTCAAGACGAGTACATTAAGCAGCATGTGAGTGCTGCTCAAATTATCAATACGATTCGGCTCAGTCGCTTCTTTCTCATAAGTATTGTTCTCGTTTCATTGTATGTATATGGCATTTATCAATTTTATTACGTCAAGCCATCTCTTTATTTCAATATTTGGTTTATTGGCATTGAACTGTTTTGTTGCCTGAATATCCTACTGACCAGCATCTACTTTAAGCCCGATCAGTTCAGTTTGAACCATGCACACCGTTGGCTACAATTCCAGAGCATTCTGATTGGAAGCAGTATTGGGATTGGGATTAGCCTGATTTACTACTATCTGCCGCAATACAATCCTGCATTTAGTTATGTGAATGCATTAATTTTGTCGGCTTTATTACTCATCGTCAGTCAGGCATTTGCACTAACCTTTTTGACCCAGCGCTTAAACTATTTCTGCTTGACGTTTATACCGGCTATTTTTCCTTATTTAGCCTCACAATTTATCAGCACAGAAACAACAAATCATTTATTTCATCTGACCATAAATTTTGCCCTAATTGTCATGTTGTTATGCGCCAACACCACATCCCGTATTCATCAGCGCATTTCAGCCCTTTATTCAAAAAACAACCGTTTAGTTGAAAATGCCAAACAACAGGTTTTGTGGACTGATGAATTATGCAAACAGCTGCAAACTGAAATTAACAAATCGAAAGATATTGAGCTGCAATTACAATTAAATAATCAGCTTCTTGAACAGAAAGTTAAAGAACGAACTTTTGATATTGCCAAAATGAATACCGATTTGGAAAACCAGCAACAGAACCTGGTTTTGGCGCATGAAATTGCCGGACTGCGCCCTTGGGACTGGAATATCAAAGATCGTGAAATTCTGGTGACGGATTCGAAACAGCAAAAGACTCTCAAACCTTCTAAACTGCATCATCATCAACTGCAAAATATTATTCATCTGGATGATATTGACCAGTTCAAGCAGGCCTTGAAAAAACATTTACGGGGTCAGTCACCACTCTATGAAGCAAGCTATCGCATTCAGAATAGTAGCGGCAAGTGGAAATGGGTTCACGATATTGGCCGGGTCATCGCTCGAGATCCGGTTAATAAAAAGCCCCTGCGTATGGTGGGGATTCGTCGTGACATTCATCAGGAACGTACCGACCAGGAACGCCTGAAATTGGCCGCAAGTGTACTTCAACAAGCAGCCGAAGGCATTTTCATTCTTGATGATCAGTTATGCTATATCGATGTCAATCCATTTTATGAACAGCTCACTGGCTTTTCACATCAGCATATTATTGGCAAAAATTTATTTGATATTACGGCGAATTACAAATCCCAGCAAAGAAGCAGCCATTACTCGATTATTCAGCAACTGGAAAAAATCGGTGAGTTTGACGGTGAACTGCATGAAAAATTCCTTTCCGGTAAAGAACTGACCATCTGGATGCGCATTAATGCCATTACCGATGAGCAGAACCGTGTCACTCACTATATTGGTATAGTCTCCGATTTAACTGAACGTAAACTGCAAGAACAGCGTTTGTCTTATTTAGAGAATTACGATCCTTTAACAGATTTACCGAACCGTTTTTATTACAACTACCAGTTACATCAATATTTAGTCAGTCAAAAAGATTCAATCAAACAACTGGCCGTGATTCGTTTGAATATTGACCGCTTCAGACCTCTCAATGAGTTTTTAAGCAATAGCGGTGGTGACGAGTTACTGCGTCAAGTTGCACAACGATTGCGACTGACAAATGCCGAAGCATTATTTGTAGCGCATCTAAATGGTGATGACTTTGCCATTGTGTATGAGATTTCACATATTCGCCCCTCCATTCAGCAACATTGTGAACGCATCACCAAAGCCTTTTCCTTACCTTTTAATATTTTTGAACAAGACCATATTATTACCCTGTCTATGGGGGTTGCGTTCTATCCAGAAAATGGACGTCAGCTGGATTATCTGAATAATTGCGCTGAGCAGGCTTTGACTGAAGCTAAAAATCTGGGTGGTAATACCTGTCGTTTCTACTCCAATAACAATACCGCTTTACTTGAACAAGGTATTTATCTGGAACGTGATTTGCGTCATGCCATCAATAACAATGAGCTGATCGTTTATTATCAGCCGAAAATAAATTTTAGTGATCAAAATATTTATGGGTTTGAAGCACTGGTGCGCTGGAATCATCTAAGCAAGGGAATAATTCCCCCTAACCTGTTCATTCCCCTGGCAGAACAAACCAGTCTGATCTCGGATATTGGCAAAATTGTGATTCAACAAACTGCCAAACAAATTCGTCGCTGGAATGAGTTAGGCTTTAATAATATATGTGTATCGGTCAATGTGGTTGCCCAGCAATTACAACGCGGTCAACTCCTGGAAGACCTTGATCATGCCATTCAGACTTATAAAATTTCCGGTTCTAGTCTGGAACTGGAAATCACCGAATCATCCTTACTGGAAAATTCAGTCACGGTGAAAAACCTGCTGAATGAGATTAAAAAACGTCATATTCATATTTCTTTGGATGACTTTGGAACCGGCTATTCATCCTTGTCTTATCTCGCTGATTTTCCAATTGATATCTTGAAAATCGACCGCAGTTTTATTTCCAAGATTGGGCAAAACAAACAGGAAGCGATTGTCAGCGCCATGATTGCCATGGGCAAAGCTATGGGGCTCACAGTGGTTGCCGAAGGAATTGAAACCGAGCAACAACTGCAATATCTGCAAGATCTGGAATGTGATATTGCACAAGGCTTCTTATTTTCAAAACCCCTTCCTGAAAAAGAAGCGACTACCTATCTAGAACAACATCGACTTATACCTTCTTGATATAAGTCAACCTTTCTAATTCCAAGTTTGCCGGAAAAAGACACATACGCGACTGTGCTAAGGTCGCAACAAATGTTATATTCGACCCAATCAAGCAAAAAACCAGCAGTTTTGCTGGATCACCTCAGTAACAAACGAGATACAGATGGACGATCAATCTTTAAAACAACAGGCATTGTATTATCACGAATTCCCAACACCAGGAAAAATTAGCGTCACACCTAGCAAGCAACTGGTCAATCAACGTGACTTAGCGCTTGCCTATTCACCTGGTGTCGCTGCACCATGTCTGGAGATTGAACGTGACCCTTCAACCGCTGCCCTTTATACAGCACGTGGTAACCTTGTAGCGGTGGTGAGTAATGGTACTGCGGTACTGGGCTTAGGGAATATCGGTCCTTTGGCTTCCAAGCCGGTTATGGAAGGTAAAGGCGTACTGTTCAAAAAATTTGCGGGTGTCGATGTATTCGATATCGAAATTGATGAAAACGACCCGGATAAAATTGTCGACATCGTTGCTGCCTTAGAGCCTACTTTTGGTGGTATTAACCTTGAAGATATCAAGGCGCCTGAATGTTTCTACATTGAGCAAAAACTTCGTGAACGCATGAACATTCCGGTGTTCCATGATGACCAGCACGGTACTTCAATTATTGTGGGTTCTGCTCTGCTCAATGCATTGCAATTAAACGGCAAAAAAATTGAAGAGATTAAAATTGTCGCTTCAGGTGCCGGCGCTGCAGCGCTGTCTTGTTTAGACTTGCTTTGTGCTTTAGGTGCAAAAAAAGAAAATATCGTTGTAGCCGATTCACGCGGTCTGTTAACGACCAAACGTGAAGGTCTGGATGAATCCAAAAAACGTTATGTACAAGACATTGAAGGTTCTCAACTTGCTGATGTGATCGGCGGTGCTGATATGTTCCTGGGTCTTTCTGCTGCCGGCATTTTGACCAAGGAAATGGTCAAAACCATGGCCGTAGATCCAATCATCTTCGCCTTGGCTAACCCGGACCCGGAAATTCTGCCTGAACATGCTCACGAAGTACGTGATGACGTAATCATGGCAACTGGTCGTTCAGACTATCCAAACCAGGTGAATAACGCGCTTTGCTTCCCGTACATTTTCCGTGGTGCCTTAGACGTGGGTGCAACCACCATCAACGAAGAAATGAAGATTGCTTGTGTACACGCAATTGCTCGTATGGCACATGTTGAAGCCGATGCTGCATCGTATGGTGAAAAATCTGCTTCCTTCGGTCGTGAATACCTGATTCCGCGTCCATTAGACCAACGCCTGATTCTTGAAATTGCCCCTGCAATTGCACAAGCTGCAATGGATTCAGGTGTTGCAACTCGTCCAATTCAGGACTTCTCTGCTTATCGTCAACGCTTGTCCGAGTTTGTTTACAACTCTGCATTCATGATGAAACCGATTTTTGCGCAAGCAAAATCAGATCCTAAACGTATTGCCTATGCGGAAGGTGAAGACCTGCGCGTACTTCGTGCAGTACAAATTGCAGTGGATGAAGGCTTGGCTCAACCGATTCTGGTCGGTCGTACCGCAGTTATTGAAACAAACATCAAAAAATTGGGCTTGCGTCTTGAACATGGTGTAAACATTGAAATCGTAGACCAGGAGAAAAACCCGAACTACGAAAAATTTGCCGATGACTACTACAACATCATGCAACGCAAAGGGGTAACACCTGAGTATGCACAACGTGAATCACGTCGCCGTTCTACCCTTATTGCTGCAATGCTGGTAAAACACGGTTTGGCTGATGGTATGTTATGTGGTACCTACTCAAGTTACGACATTCACTTAGACTTCGTAGGTAATGTGATTGGCAAAAAAGATGGACATAATACCTTCTTTACCCTAAATGCCTTGATGCTTGAAGACCGTAACCTGTTCATTGCAGATACCTATATCAACCGTAACCCAACGGCTGAACAGTTGGCTGAAATGACCATTTTGGCTGCTGAAGAAGTACGTCGTTTTGGTATTACGCCACGTGTAGCCTTGCTTTCTCATTCAAGCTTTGGTTCAGATCCAACAGATCCAAGCGCGCAAAAAATGCGTAAAGTATTTGAAATTTTAAGTGAAACTGCACCTGAGTTGGAAGTTGAAGGTGAAATGCACGGTGACGCAGCACTTGATGAAAATATTCGTCATTTTGCCTTCCCAAATACGCGTTTCAAAGGTTCTGCAAACTTGCTGATCATGCCAAATCTGGATGCAGCCAATATTTCGTTTAACCTGTTAAAAGCAACTTCAGGTAACAACGTGACCATTGGTCCTATCCTGCTTGGTGCTGCGAAACCTGTTCATATCTTGACACCAACTGCAACGACTCGTCGCGTAGTGAATATGACTGCGTTAACTGTCGCTGAAATTCAGGAAGCAGAAAAAAACGCGCTCTAAGGAATGTACGCATTAG
>NZ_DJDC01000090.1:0-456 GCF_002430855.1 Acinetobacter sp. UBA5934
TGAGTCTTTCTTGAATCATATTTTCACTACATGCTTTGTATTAATAATCATTTGGTTATCATATTCATGGTAACTATCAATAGCAAAGCAAAAGTATTTGCGTATACAAGTAAAATTGATATTGGATTAGTTTTTACGTTGGCGACCTCGCTTAGCAACGGGCTTAGTAGTCAAAATCAAATTTGCCTGCTCTGGATCGTAAAGGCATTTACCGCGTGTACCTTTGTTGATCTCTGCACAGCGATCACGGACCGCATCAACACTAATTCCATACTGCTGAGCCAATTCAGAAGCGGATACCAATTTTGGGCTTACATCCTTGATCGATACGATCTTTGCACCGCCAACCTCAGAGCCTACAAATAGCTGAGGCGCTTCACCATGTACAGTGATTTGAAAAACTCCCATCAAGAAACCTCCCGCAAACTTTGCAAAACCTCAAAAGGCAACTTCACA
>NZ_DJDC01000090.1:618-1992 GCF_002430855.1 Acinetobacter sp. UBA5934
ACCTCAAAAGGCAACTTCACATCAACACTGGCTTCATCGTTTCGAGCAATGTAATCATCAACAATGTGATAAAGCAGCTCGGTTTCTTCACTATTGAATTGAGTGCCGGTGCCGCCAATTTTTCGAGCTGCCAATGATTCGCGGATGTCTTTGGCTAATTCAAGATTGATCAAGCTACACCTCCAAATAAGTCATATTGTTGAGCAGCTGGATTTATCCATAAACATTCAATGCGTGTATCAGTACCGCGACCAGATGAAATACGAGCCTTGGTGTCAACGCGCTTCCAGTCTTTTAATACGCCGTCATATAGTTCACTTTGGTAACCAGAAAGCATCACCATTCCTTCTAGCTCGAGTAAATTGTTCAATAGATCCAGGTGATCTTTATCATTCATTTCATGGCGATAAATACGACCAGTTTTAGCGCCTGAATAGCGTGTGTCATGGACATAAGGTGGATCTACATAATGCAAAGTGGTTAATGCATCATGGTCCTTAAGAACCTGAATAGCAGGGCGGTTTTCAATTAAAACACCACTCAAGCGCTGGCCAATAAAACCCAAGTGTTCCGGGTAGTTAGCCCATAATGATTGAGCTGTACCATATTGACGTTTGGTATCGATGCGAAAACCGGTAATACCTTTTGTTGCACCTGCAGAACCAAAACCCATTTGTGCCCGAATGATTGTTCGTCTTGCTTGTTCCACTTCAGTTGTGGCTACACTCCAAGCATTTTCAAATTCTTCGCGGCTATAAGGCGTTAAGACAAGTTGTTCAATTAACTGGTCTCGTTGCTCTGAATCTCGCAGAACCTTAAATAGATTTACAATATCGCCATCGAGGTCGTTATAAACTTCAGCGTACGCTCTTGGCTTCTGTAGCAGAACTCCAGCTGCTCCGCCAAATGCCTCGGTATAGCAAATATGATTTGGCATTTGAGCAATAACCCAGTGAGCTAAACGAAATTTTCCACCGTGGTACCGGATCAATGGATGATTCATCCCTTTTGCTCCTGTGCTTCGATCACTGTTTTCACAACATTAGTTATTGCTGTTAATTCACGTTTCACCGAATCCATGTATGGATTTCCGCGAGTGATTGGCTCAATTATTGAAACAGAACCAATGATTTGCATGAGTTTTGCTTTTTCAATCAAAACAAGATCGGAATCATCGTAGTCAATTGCATTTTGGAATGGGAAATTGCAATTAGAGTGTTCTCCAAAATCTACGCCATAAAGCACCTGCAACTTATCTTTCAACTCCTCTGCTTGACTTTCCATGTGGTCGCGCTGGTCTATCAACTCCAACATTTCCTGATCACGGTCAGACGCCTTAACCAAAACAAACCCTTCCGGCACCGCTTGGGCTTA
>NZ_DJDC01000090.1:2047-11812 GCF_002430855.1 Acinetobacter sp. UBA5934
AGTTATTAAGCTTTGAACTTCGATATTTTTTATATAATTCAATTTCTTCCTGAATACCCATCACGCCACCCAATAGAAGCGCTTAGCTTCTTCATAATCATCCGTAATTAGCTCTTGATCACCGTTATAGCAGTGAACAATTTCGTCATATTTAAAGACTTTCTCCATCTGCTCGATGTTCTTGCACTGATACATCGGCTCTTTAAACCAAGCTTCATCATAGAAACTTTCTTTTTTAAGCTCCTCAAATTCCTCATCCGTGCCATGCCAGATAGTCACATCCATTTGACGAATGATCATTTCTGCAATTTCGGGACTTTCAGCAAACTCACGCTCGAACATTTTTTTGAAGCGCGCCTTAGCTCGATAGGCGATTTCCTTGCTTTCGGCAGGGAAGTAATTTGGTGGTGAATCAGGCTCTTCGGGAATGCTATACACCCATTTCAATTGAGATTTAAATTCAGGGCAGTGTTCTTTTACATACGCTTGAAGCTCATCGCGCTCTTGAATAACCTCATTGCCACGACCAAGCAATTCACTGATTTGATCTTTCAAATCCCAAATCTCAGATGCCAGATTTTGCGTGTGAGCCTGATTAGCATCACGATCCATCTTCATTAATGCAAAAATTTGGAATGCCTTATTGCCAGCATATTTTTCTAAAAAATTCATAGCATCTTTGGTTTCTTGATGCGTTGTATTTTTAAGATTGTCTTGAAACTTCTTATATTCAGCTTCAAGTTCTAATAGTTTTTCCTGAGTTAATGACATCACGCCGCCACCTTCAATATTTTTGGTGCCTGAGCACGCAAAGACTCAATCAACGATTTACCCACTTTCAAATACTGCTTAAGAAAAATCGCATAGCGTTTCTGTGCTGCAGCATTCATCTTCCCGGTGCCATCAATTTCCAGTGTTTCTTTATTTGGCATGCTGTAGCGTACGCATGGGACATGTCTAATAAACTTAGCCTGGTAACCGCCGTTTAAAAGCCACGTTTCAAATGGTCCAGCAAGTTGGAAGTGAATATGCTTGGTGCCTTCTGGCTCAATTGCCAGATACTTCATTTGAATTTCCATTACCAGGCACCTCGATTATTGAGCATGCCGTGCATGTCCAATTTTTTGCGTAGGGTACCGCGGTTTAAGCCAAGGATTTCGGCTGCTTTGGTTTGATTGCCATGACACTTGATCATGGTTGCTTTGAGCAATGGCTTTTCAAATTGAGCCAAGGCTGTTTGATACGCCGTACCTTTATTGGCATCAAAAAATTCAGCGGGGAAAAGAGTTGTCATTATTGACTCACTCCTTTGTATTCAGCCTGGCGCGCCAAAGACTGTTCAGTTTGATATTGCACTTCACGTTCCGAGGTGCGCAGGTACATGTAAGACAAGGCTAGAACGGTGATTAGGATTAAAAGGAATGAGCAAACGTTTGCAAAAATGTTCACAGGCTTGCCGTACATTTCTTCGTACGTTGGTTCCTGGTGAAGGATTGCAGTCGTTTGACTTTTGTTAGTGTCAAACGCAGGTGTTTGACTATGGGATGGATGTTGCTTCATACTGGGTTCACTCTTTGAGTAAGCCCCGCATCCGCCAAGATTGTTCGGGGCTTTTGTTTATCTTGTGAACTAAATATAAACACCATGTTTACAACTGTCAATCAAATTGATGTGAATTGTGTGAAATTTATTTTGTGAATATTTGTGAAAAATAAAAAAGCCGTGAATTAATCACGGCTTTTTTTGTGAAAATGTTTATTCGTGTTAAGGAAGTCTATTTGATGTAAAGAAACAATGACCAATGATTTCAAAGCTTTCAGCTTCTAATTGTTCACCAGTTAAAATTATTTCAGGGTCATTAACAGGGTTAAGGCTTACTATGCGAACACCGCCATACGGGAGGTTGTAAAGCGCTTTAAACTTGAAAAGATTTCCATAGCAAATTGCATAAATCTTCCCATCCAAAATTCGCTTATTGGCGAGATTCACATAAACAATGGATCCATCATTTATGGTTGGTGACATAGAGTCGCCAAAAGCTGTGAATGCCACAGCATGGCTCGGATCAACATGATAATCCTTTAAAACTCGAATATCACAAGTTACTTTTTCTTGAATTTTTTGAACATTTTCATCGTTAAACGTTCCACTGCCGCACGACACTAAGATCTCCTTAAAGTATGGAATTTCAGCGTATTCAGCATTGTTTGCAGTGCTTTGAGTGGTTACTTGATGAGAAATGACATCAGTATTTGAGTCAGAAGTATCTTCACCAAGCAAAATCCAATTCACGGACACATTAAACAAAGCTGAAGCTTTAATAGCTCCGGCTTTTGACACACCTCTTTTGGACCAGTTTGAAATAGTCTGAGCAGACTCAAGCAATATGGTCGCCAATTCTGAAGGCTGTTTTGCACCGGATATGTCGTATAAACGACTCATTGATGGATGCATGGTTTGATCTCCTTTTTACACATCCATTATGAATCAAAGTAAACAAAATGTGTTAAACACAATATTGACTTATACGTTCACATAGTGTGTACTTAATGTGAAATTTATTATTTTGGCTATAAACAATGTGTGAATCTGATAAACAGATGATTTTGAAACTAGGTGGTCCATCAAAAGTGGCCGAGCTGGTTGGATCTAGCAGGCAGCGAATTCAAAACTGGATGACTCGTGGCATTCCCGCGCGAGTGAAATTGCAGTTCCCGCAGTACTTTTTGGTCGATTCACCAAAGGGAGAGAACAAATGAGTGAGGATGTAGCAAAAAAGAAAGGACTTGATGTGCGAGATCAAGTCCTTTGGGGTAAGCAGCTTGATGTGCGAGATCAAGTTGCTTTAGGAAATCAAAATGTCAAACCATTGAATTCCGTTGTGAATATATCACATTCGGATCGTCCATCAACAATGAGTCATCGAGAGATTGCTGGATTAATTGGTAAAGAGCCACGTCATGTTAAGCGTGACTGCGATTCAATGTTTAAGGAATTGAATATTAACCCAGTAGGGTATGCCCAACCTTGGACACACCCTCAAAATGGTCAGACTTACATTGAATACATGCTGACACGAGATTTAGTTGAAACGCTTATTACTGGATATAGCATTAAGTTGCGTCACGCCGTATTAAATCGTTTGCGTGAGCTTGAAAAATTAGCTGCTCAGCCAGTTATTGATTTAAACAATCCTGAATTTTTACGCCGGGCTTTACTTGGTTACACAGAAAAAGTAATCGAGCTCGAGCACCAGGTGCAAATCCTAGAACCAAAAGCTCAAGCTCTTGATCATATTGCAGATACAACAAGTTCATTCTGTTTTCGTGATGCTGCAAAAACAGTGGGCGTGCCTGAAAAAATATTTATCCAGTTTCTTTTGGATCGCAATTGGGTGTACCGGTCTAAAGATGGTTACAACACATTGGTTGCATATGGGAAACGCATCTCTCAAAAAGTGATGACCGAGAAAGTCACCAAGGTTATTGAAACATCAAAAGGGCCACAAGTTTTCACACAAGCTCGTATTACTTCAAAAGGCCTTACACGTTTAGCAGCCATGGTTCGTGATGCTGGCTTGGTAGAAGGAGTAGCAGCATGAGTCAATGGATACCAAATTCTTTTCAAATGCCAAATGCCCTCGTTGATTCTGGGATGCTGGCAAAACTTAAAGGCTCTTCACTTGCAATGTATATCTTCATTGTGCGTAAAACACGTGGATGGCAAAAAGAGTCTGACTCAATCAGTCTTTCTCAGTTTATTGAGTTCACCGGATATGGGAAAGATGCTGTTTTAAGTGGTGCTGACAAGTTAGTTGAGCTTGGCTTGATTAAGCGTGTTGAATATCAAAACCAACCTGCTTTGTACACCTTAAATGATCTACCTGAAAGTGTTACTGAGGGGGAGTCGGAAAAACCGACTGCGGAAAAAACGCATGCGGATAAAACGACTGGGGGAGTCGGAAAAAACGACAGCACGCAGTCGGAAAATCCGACCCACAATAACAACTATAAAACAACTAATACAAAAACAAATATTAGTAAGGGTAATCAGAAGAAATCTGTTTCTGAAAAAATAGAAAACTCTAAAGCTGATAAATTTGATTTCAAATCTGCTTTGATCAGCAACGGTGTATCTGAACAAACTGCAATTGAGTTCATGCAGGTTCGTAAGGCAAAAGGAGGGGTGAATACGGAACGCGCATTCACACTTCTTGAAAATCAAATTGCAAAGGCAAATTTAACTTTTTCCCAGGGAGTCGAATATTGCTTAAACCGTCAAAAGCCTTGGGCCGCATTTGAAGCACAGTGGTATTTCAATGAGCTAAACCGAACAACTCAAGCTACTCCATCAAACCAACCGCAGACGCAACGCCGTCGTTTTGGTAGCCAAGCAAGCGAAACCCAGATGCGCACAGTAGTAGGAGGTCAAATCCAATGAGCAACATTCAATTATTTGAACAGGCCTTTGCAGTGAATTTCCCTGTTGAAGTAGCTGACATGGTTTTAGATCGTATGAGTGAATTATACGGCGCTGAATTCGACAAAAAATACGCTGGATATGCAGATGATGAACTTCGCCAGTTGGCATGCACGGTATTGAATGGCCTAACCCCGGCTGACATTGCTCGTGGAATTACTCGAATGAACTCTGAAGAGTGGTGTCCTAAGAACCTTCCTACGTTTCGTTCATGGTGTGAACAAGGTGGTGACTGGTGGACTGCGGATATGGCTTGGGCAAAAGCAATGCAGTTTGAATCAGATCCATCAACTCCGATTACCAAATTGACAAAAGTTACCTTGGAAGAGGTTCGCCACGTACTGAGCGTTGAAGGGCAAAAATCAGCTCATTTCGCATTCAAAGACATCTATCACGATTACCTACGCCGTGCAAAAGAAGCGGGCCGCGTTCAAGAAATGTGGGTAAAGCCAAAAGCTCAAAAAGCACTTGGATTTGATGAGTGTAATCGTACTGGGGTGCCTTGTCCGCCTGAATTAGTTGCAAAGATTGGTAAGGGTTTTAAGCGTGTAGGTGGTGCAGCATGAATTTCAGCTTACTTCCTAACGAACTAATTATCGATAACTTTGCCGGCGGTGGTGGCACATCAACTGGTCTTGAACAGGCATTTAAACGACCTGTTGATGTTGCAATTAATCACGATCCGAAAGCATTGGCCATGCATCGAATTAATCACCCGGATACAAAGCATTATTGTGAAAGCGTTTGGGATATTGATCCAATCGAGGCAACTGGAAATCAACCGGTAGGTCTGGTTTGGTTATCTCCGGACTGCAAGCATTTTTCAAAAGCTAAAGGCAGTAAACCGGTTGAAAAGAAAATTCGCGGTTTAGCCTGGGTTGCATTACGTTGGGCTGCAAAAACTCGTCCTCGAGTAATCATGTTGGAAAACGTTGAAGAATTTAAAACATGGGGTGATCTGGATGAATCTGGCAAGCCATGTCCAAAGAAAAAAGGCCGTACTTTCAACTCATTTGTGAATGCATTAAACCGCCAAGGTTATGAGGTTGAATGGCGTGAACTGCGTGCATGTGATTATGGATCACCCACTATTCGCAAGCGTTTCTTTTTAATTGCTAGACGAGATGGATTACCTATTGTTTGGCCAAAACGGACACATGGCGACCCTGAAAGTATCCAGGTGCAAAAGGGGGTATTAAAACCGTGGCGTACTGCAGGTGAATGCATTAATTGGTCAATAGATTGCCCGAGCATATTTAATCGTAAGAGACCTTTGAAGCCCAGAACACTTACCCGGATATGGAAGGGTATTGAGCGCTTTGTAGTTAATGCTCCAATACATACGGTTACCACTAAAAACACTTGTTCTCTTGAAATCAGCCATTTATCTAAGATGAAGAAAAACTGTATTGGGCAAAAACTCAGTGAACCACTACACGCGATGACTACAGTAAATCACTTTGCTGAGGTACGCGCATTTTTAACAGCATATTACGGGAATGAAAAGGATGGAAACTCATTAGCTGAACCATTGCGCACAATTCCAACTAAAGATCGTTTTGGTCTTATCACTATTCAACAACAGCAGTACCAGATTACCGATATCGGTTTTCGCATGCTGCAACCAGTTGAGCTTTTTAAAGCACAAGGCTTTCCAGAATCTTATGTTTTTGAAAAAGGAATTGATGAGCACGGCAATGAAATTCGCCTGACCAAGACCGAGCAAACTCGAATGGTGGGTAATTCTGTTTGCCCTCAATTATCACGTGCTTTGGTTGAAGCAAACTTTAAGCATGAAAATAAATACCAAGGTGCAGCATGAACAATATCAAAACACTACGTGACAAACTGAACGGATCTCTACCTCATAACGAAGACGAAGACGAAGAAGAGCTAAAGTGCCAGTTGGAAGAAATGCATCGGCAGGCAGATGAAGAAAGCAAGCTACATGATGATTTAATCCGGGGCGACTGGGAGATTTGGAAGTGAGTGTGAGAAAGAATGACCAAGTAAAAGTAGATTTTGTTTCTGAATCCCGCACTGAATTCTCTGGTAACCACTTCATCGGTGAAGGTGTTGTGGATCGTGTTGAAGATGGTCGCGTGTTTGGTCGATTAGATGATGGCACGCCGTTCATGTGTGCTATTTCTGATGTGATCATTATTCAGCAACAAGTGATAGAGGCTGTTTCACTTCAGGAATTCGAAAGAATTTATGAGCATAAGGAACACTTTAAATACCTTAAATTTTATCCAAATCATAATTTTTTTGATTACACGGAAGATAGTCCGCGTGGTGCAGAGGCCTGCCATTCTGTAAATGCTTCTTATCAGATGTATATCAATCGCCAAGCGATTATTGATGAGCTGAAAAAGAAAATTGAGGATCAGATTGATATTTTGAAAGCCGCATCGAAAAGTCATGCTTACAACTATCGAGAGCAAAACATCATGCTTAGCCAGGCTGATGATTTAGAGAAAATTCTGCGAGGTGAATCTCAGTGAAAATCCTCATCGGTATCGATACTGGTGTTCATACAGGATTCGCCGTTGCTATAGATCATGGCAACGGCGGGGAGCTTGAGCAAGTGGAGTCACTATCTATTACTCAAGCCATGGAGCAAATACGGGATCGCATTAATTCAGATGGTAAGGACAATATTTTTCTCTATATCGAAGATGCACGAAAACGTACCTGGTTTGGTAGCATGGATGCTCGTCAAGCAAAAAGCGGTGCAGGAGTACGGGAAGGCGTTGGGTCAGTTAAGCGTGATGCACAGATCTGGGAAGACTGGTGTAAAGAGCAGGACATTCATTTCAAGATGATTCACCCGGCTGCAAATGCAACGAAAAAGAAAGCGGATGATTTTAAACGTATGACCGGCTGGACCGGTCGTACAAATGAGCATGCACGTGATGCGGCTATGTTGGTTTTTAAAAGATTTTGGAAGGTTTAAGGAAAGAATATAAATGAGCGCAATTGTAGAAGTAAAACCAACAGTTCGAATGATGCAAAATGAATTGGCTCAGTGGGGTAAATGGGCGCGTCATGCTTCTTATAATCCAAGTGAATTGACTTATACCTCACCTACATATGGCTTGATGCGTTTAAAAGAAGGGGTGAAGTCATCGGGTGTTCAGGTGGTGCTTGATGATGATGCTTTGGTGGCTATTGATCACCTGGTGACTCAGTTAAGATTTTCACGGCCGGATCTGTACCAGTGGATTGAGTTTCATTATTTGAAGGGGTATCCGATCGCTGTGCTGGCGAGTAAAACTAAAGTGGATCGCCGTAATATTGATAAGTATTTATTGGCTGCTGAGACTTGGCTTGATTGTAAATTAGATGACTTAAACAATCGTATCGAGCGCAAAGGCAATCCAAAATAATACATAAGTAGAAATCACATATAACTTAATATATTTATATTTTTCCACAGTGTAATTTTTTTGTCGTAAATAATAAAGATGGGGCGCTTCTGGATAGTTTCGATCTAAATGCCAAGAAGATGCCTCAGTGATTTCTCGAATTAGAATGAATGCCATGTATGGACCATTCTTGAGATCATTGATATCTCGCCCTAGGAGGTTAAAATAGTCTTGAGCTTCACTAGATAGGAAGAGATCATGTTGATACTTGCGAAATAATTCATAAAATTGGCAAATTGCAAAAACCATTTTTTGAATATTTTCAACTTCAGTATCTTGATATAAAGGGTATGATGACCATGCCGCCATTCCAGAATGCCCATCTCTTGAATATTTAAAGTAATTGCGAAAGAAGACCGGATTTTCTAAATCTTTGGAGCGTAAATGCTTATTCGCACTGTCTCGATCAGGCATACATAATTGGATGTAAATGTAAATATCATCTTGAACAGATTTAAAATTATTAATTAGATAGGTTCTTGCCAATTTATCTTTTTTTACTGAAACATAGACGCTATTAATGTAATAAAAAATAATACTGGCTATCACACTATAGGAAATATTTTTCACTATCTCATAACCAGCTGAGGTTAAATTGTTAGTAACAATATGCCAAACAATAATTGACGATAGTAATAGAATGATGTTTAAAAGTTTTTCTTGGGCGATTTTATATAAGAACATATATTTTGTTAATTAAAAAAACTTGATAATTCTACTTGAAATGCGCGCAGTGACATAGTAGATTTGTGATATGGTCACCGTAGTTATATACAGTTGACCTTTTGGATTGATCTCCAATATAGACATCACCTGCTAAAGCAAGGTAGATGATCAAAGCCCACTGAGATGTGGGCTTTAATCTTTTATGGAGAACCATAATATGGATACTGAGGCAATAGAAGCAGCATATATTCAAGGGTGGTTTTCTTTATGCGGTACCCTATTTGGCGCAGTTGCACTCATTGTTTCAATTTGGCTAGGTGCTAAATTTACCCTATCTGCTCACACGGCAGATAAATTAGCAGAGGCGAAAAGAGACTTATACCTAGAATTAATTCATAACTGGCATAATTTCTTAATTACAGTTAATAGTTTTAGACTTGAGAGTGAAAAAGATTTTAAGAATAATTTAATTCTTTCTATGCAAAATACACTTGCATGCTTACATAAATCTAGTTTTATATCTGAATCTAAAACAAAAGAAGAATTAATGAGATTTACTTTTAAATATACTGAAGTGCTTTTTGAAATACAAAAATTAACTATTCCTTGGTATCAAAGTAATGAATTAGATAAAAAGAATATTGAAATTCAATTGTTAGAGGTCACAGAAGTAATTGCTTTGGATGCAATGGAAATTGAAAAATTATTGAGAGTTGAATTAGGAATTCTAAATGACACAACAGTGGATAATAGAATCTCGATTATGCAACAGGATTACGCTGAAAAAATAAAGAAAAAAATGAAGGAAGATTTTTAGTGGTACTCTGTTTCAGTCATAAATTACTAGGCAATTGAATTGAACATATGTGTTGGTGGCGACTTAGCAGGTCAAGTGGTTGAATTTGACAAACGATTCTTCAATGCAAAGGAAGTCGAAGAAAATAAGACCTCGGAATACTATAAGCAGAGATATATCGTTGGTGATGCTGAGTACAGATTTTGGATATCTAAAGATATGAAGTTGTGTGATGCCACAGATCAGGCTGAAGTGTATATACGAAAGCCAAAGAATTGAATTTAAGAGCTCATCTGAAGGTGGGCTTTTTTGTAAATATCATATGCAATTATTATTTCAGACTTCATGATATTAATAAAATGTGATCTACGTCTTATTAATTGATAAAAATAAATA
>NZ_DJDC01000092.1:0-9232 GCF_002430855.1 Acinetobacter sp. UBA5934
TATCGTTTAAAAGATGAAGGTTTAGTTGAAACTTACTCTTGTGAAGATGATGCTCGTATTACTCGCGTTGTCCTAACCGAGAAAGGTAATCAAATGACACATAAGATTAATGACTTGACCAATGTGGTTTTGGAACAATCTTTCGAAGGTCTCACCCCCCTACAAATTGAAAAAATGATGGAAAGCTTAAAATATATTTTTAAAAATTTAGCTCATTAATTTGGGCTAAAAATGAAAATTAGTTCACAAATTTATTTTAAGTTTTACTTTATAGTGTTGTAAAAAATATATTTTTCACTTTAACTCTATTAAAAATAAGTTACAATAATAGAATAAAATTACAACAATTATAGGGAGAAAGTAGAGATGACGAAAAAATATAGTAAATTTTTACCCTCAACAGAAAATTTTGAATTGGAAAATTTTCCCTATTACTGGGTAACTCAGGTACATGCTCAATATGTACAAAACGTTGATCATGCTCTGAAAAAATATGGGCTAGACAATTCACGTCGTCGTATTTTACTTGCTTTAAAATCCAAGCCTCATGCCAGTGTTTCAGAGCTCTCTGAAATGATGGTATCTAAAATGTCAACGACCACTAAAATCGTTTATCGTTTAAAAGATGAAGGTTTAGTTGAAACTTACTCTTGTGAAGATGATGCCCGTATTACTCGTGTAGTTTTAACCGAGAAAGGTAATCAAATGACTCAAAAAATTAATGACTTGACCAATGTAGTTTTGGAACAATCTTTTGAAGGTTTAACACCTCTACAAATTGAAAAAATGATGGAAAGTCTGCAGCATATTTTTAAAAATTTATCACGATAATCCAAGTTTGACTTTTAAATTTCAGTTACACACTGATTTTTTTTCTTTTAAACTTTAGCAAAATACACAAAATTAATACATTTTTATTATATTTTTTTAATAAAAAGGTTTTGGTAATAAATTATAAGTAAAACTTAAAAATGGGGAAAATAAACAATGACCAAAAAATACAGTAAATTTTTACTTACACCCGGTGAAGATTTTAGTTTAGAGGAATTTCCTTATTACTGGATTACTCAGGTCCATACACGATGTGTAAATAATCTAGACCATGCAATGAAAAAGTATGGTCTCGACAATTCACGTCGCCGTATTTTACTGTCACTAAAGTCCAAACCTCATGCGAGTGTCTCAGATCTATCAGAAATGGTGGTATCTAAAATGTCGACCACGACCAAAATCGTCTATCGTTTAAAAGATGAAGGGCTGGTTGAAACGTATTCATGTGAAGATGATGCTCGTATTACCCGCGTTGTGCTAACCGAGAAAGGACAAGAAATGACGCGTAAGATTAAGGATTTAAGTAATATAGTGCTGGAACAGACTTACGAGGGTCTCACTCCGTTACAAATTGAGAAAATGATGGAAAGCCTTAAACTTATTTTTAAAAATTTATCCTAATCATCGCGGGCTAATCGAAAAAATTAAGTTGGGGACTAATTTTTTCGATTTTTGCTTTTGGAACATGGGAACATTCAAACTCTACTTCCGGAAATCCTTCTACAAAAGAATGGATATCTGGTGAGTTCCAGCTTAGCCACTCATCTAAACGCTCGCGTGGAATAATGATCACCGAGCGTTTCACATTTCCGGGTTCATGAAAATCTTTCATCATAGGGTGATCCATCGCGTCCATGGTAATCATGGTTGCCGAACGAATAATTTCGTCTCCAATACGGCAAATTTCATATAAAGCTGCAATATAAATTGCTTGACCATCTTTACGTCTTATCCCCCAACGCTGTGGTTTATCGTCAAAATACTTTGACTCATAAAACTCACAAACAGGGATGACACCAAATTTAAATTTTGAAACCGCATTTACGAAGGTAGGCTTTTGTAGAAGAGTTTCATTACGTGCATTATAAGTCCTCAGTGCAATGCTTTTATCTTCCGCCCATTTCGGAATTAAGCCAAAATGCACCTTTCTCCATTCCAAACCTCGATCAGACTTAAATAATAGAGGCAACTCATAATTGGGATAGACTTCCTCTGGATATTCAAATGGAATATCAGGAAGATTTAAATCACGTAACTGTTTTAGAGTAAGCGGTTTAAAGTTAGCGCACATACGTCCAATTTTATAATAAGGCTGAATCTATTATAACTTTATACAATGGCTTTTACTGCCCTTCAGTATTCGGAATCGTTAACCAATGTGTACGGCTAAACTCTTCCAATATCCACTGTCCATTAAAGCGTCCTAGGCCTGAATTTTTCTCTCCCCCAAAAGGAGCATTCGGTTGATCCGCTACAGTAATGGAATTGAGATGCGTCATACCGGCATCGATCTGCATCGCAAAATGTTTTCCACGCTCGAGGTCGCTAGTACATACTGCACTCGACAATCCATAAGCTGTGTCATTGGCTAAACGTAAGGCATCTGATTCATTTTGTGCCTTAATGATCGGTAGGACTGGCCCAAAACTTTCTTCTTTAGCTAAACTGGAATCTGGATTTACATCAACAAAAATATGGGGCGGAATGACATTTCCCTGAATCTCATCATGAACCACCAGTTTTGTTCCCTCTTGTAATGCCTGGCTAATCATCTGTCTTATTTTTTCTACCTGTGAAGCATTGATAATTGGCCCTATTAACGTGTTTTCATTCGAAGGATCACCATAGCTAAGATTTTTGGTTCGTTGAATCAGTTTTTCAACAAAAACATCATAAACTTTAGCATCGACAATCACTCGGTTGGTGCTCATACAAATCTGCCCCTGATGCAAAAAACGTCCCATCACAGCCAGCTCCACCGCCAGATCGATATCTGCATCATCTAGAACCACTAAAGGTGCATTACCTCCCAGTTCCAGTGCAATTCGCTTCAGATGATTCCCCCTGACTGCCAATTGTCCGACACGTTTTCCAACTAAAGTTGAACCGGTAAATGAAATCATTTTAGGCGTATCGTGCTCAACAAAGTAATCTCCAATTTCACTGCCTAAACCTGCAACCACGCTGAATACACCTTGAGGGAGTCCTGCTTCTTCAAAAATTTTGGCCAGTAATAGTCCTCCTGTAATCGGGGTATCAGTTGCAGGCTTTAACACCACGCAATTTCCAATTGCAATTGCTGTAACCACAGAACGCATACTCAGGTGAAATGGAAAGTTCCAGGGACTAATCACGGCAATGACACCTAAAGGTTTCTGCACTGCATAGCTTTTTCGGTCCGGATCTGTCGGTTGCAATTCACGGGTTATCATTCTTTCAGGAAATGTCATGGCCTCATTAATAATGCCCAATACCGCATCTACTTCAAGATTGGCTTTTAAACGTGTACTGCCGGATTCTTGAATTAACCAGTGAACAATTTCTTCGCGTCTATTTTTGACCACATCCAAAACCCGAAGGATGATATTTTTACGCTCGGATGGAGAAGATTGAGACCAGCTCGCAAAACTACGCTCTGCAGCAAAATAGGCACTATCTACATCAACCAGGCTAGCAGCCTGCAATTTCAGAATAAGTTCTTGAGTATAGAGATTAAGATTATTCAGCGTATGTGTTGAAGTACCCTTCAGCCAGTGTCCTGCAATAAATTGTTCATCATTAAATTGATAAGCTTGCATGATCAAATCCCTTACTTATTCTGCTTTAAGGATTAATGTAAAGCTGAATGCATTAAAGTGCCAGAATAAAGGGCTTTTAGTTACTTTTAGACAATAAAAAAGCCTCCGAAGAGGCTTTTTCTATTAAACAGTGTGAGGATTAATCACCTGTATAACCTTTTAACTTCAAACGTGCTGCGTGAAGTAGTGGCTCGGTATAACCAGAAGGCTGTTCACCACCCTTGAATACCAAGTCATAAGCAGCTTGATATGCATAACCGTTGAAGTTTGGCGCCATTGGTGTATAAAGCGGGTCATTCGCATTTTGCTCATCAACCACTTTTGCCATACGCTGCATTACTTCTTCAACTTGCTCAGCAGTTACAATACCGTGACGTAACCAGTTGGCAACGTGTTGAGAAGAAATACGTAATGTTGCACGGTCTTCCATCAAGCCAACATCATTGATGTCTGGAACTTTAGAACAACCTACACCCAAGTCAACCCAACGAACGACATAACCCAAGATACCTTGAAGGTTATTTTCAAGCTCTTTGGTTTTCTCTTCTTCAGACCAGTTGGTATCAGTCGCTAAAGGCGGCGTTAACAAGTCATCTAATGATAATGGCTGAGTATTCAACAATTCTTTTTGACGCTCAGACACGTTGCATTGATGATAGTGGATCGCGTGAATCACCGCGCCAGATGGAGACGGAACCCATGCACAGCTTGCGCCAGCTTCTGGATGCTCAATCTTGGTTTTGTACATGTCTGCAAGCATGTCCGGTTTTGGCCACATGCCTTTACCAATTTGCGCTTTACCACGTAAACCTGCTTGAAGACCAATCATCACGTTACGGTTTTCATATGCCGGGAACCAGATTTGTGACTTCACTTCACCCTTACGAACGAATGGACCTGCTTCCATAAAGGTATGGATTTCATCACCAGTACGGTCCATGAAACCGGTGTTGATGAAAATGGTACGGTCTTTAGCTTGAGCGATACAGTTCTTCAAGTTCACAGATGTACGGCGTTCTTCATCCATGATCCCGATTTTTAAAGTTTTTGCAGGTAAACCAAGCGCCTGTTCAGCACGTTCAAATAGCTCAACCGCAAATGCAACTTCTTCTGGACCGTGCATTTTTGGCTTCACGATGTACATAGAACCTTTACGTGAATTCTTGATCGTGTTTTCGCCTTTGATGTCTGCAAAAGTCAGCAATGGGGTGATTAACGCATCCATGATACCTTCGTAGATTTCTTGACCATCTACAAGGATCGCTGGATTTGTCATCAAGTGACCCACGTTACGAAGCAGCATCAATGAACGACCGTGAAGTTTCGTTTCACCACCGATCAAGTTCTTGTGCGTACGGTCTTGGTTCAGTGTACGAGTAACAGTCTTGCCATTTTTCTCGATTGACTCTGAAAGTGTACCGCGCATTAAGCCTAACCAGTTACGGTAGCCTTCAACCTTCTCTTCAGCGTCAACTGCCGCAATTGAGTCTTCCAAGTCTTGAATGGTCGTTACCGCAGCTTCAAGTACAAGATCTTTCACGCCAGCAGCGTCAGTTTTGCCAATTGGGCTTGTTGCATCAATTTCAATTACAACGTGTAAACCGTTATTTAAAAGAACGATTTCTGTAGGTGCTGCTTCTTCACCATTAAAACCAACGAATTGAGCTTCTTTTTCTAAAGTAGTCGTTGAACCATCTTTTAAGGTAACTGCAAGCTTTTTACCTTCAACTGCATATTTAGTCGCATCTGCATGCGAACCAGTTGCCAGTGGGAAGGTTTCATTTAAGAAGTTTTTAGCAAATGCGATAACTTTGTCGCCACGAACCGGGTTATAGCCCTTACCTTTTTCCGCGCCACCTTCTTCAGAGATCACGTCAAAACCGTAAAGCGCATCGTATAAAGAGCCCCAACGTGCATTCGCAGCGTTTAAGCAGTAACGTGCATTACGCACAGGTACTACCAACTGTGCACCAGCCAATAATGCGATTTCTTCATCTACATTTTCTGTGCTGATTTGGAAATCTTCTACTTCTGGTAATAAGTAGCCAATTTCTTTAAGGAAAGCTTTGTAAGCTTCGAGTTCAAATTTGTTGTTGCGGTGCCATTCATCAATTTTTGCTTGAATGTCGTCACGCTTAGCCAATAGTGCTTTGTTCTTTGGACTAAGATCGACAACGACTTGTTCAAAGTTTTTCCAGTATGTTTCACTGTCTAAACCAGAACCTGGTAATGCTTCATTTTCGATGAAATCGTAAAGTTCTTTAGCAATCGCTAACTTGCCTTTTTGAATACGTGCAGTCATTGTCTTTCCTGATATTGCTACTTTTTATAACAAGAGATTCTAGTATACCGATTTATACTTAGCTGAATAGTACTATCACATTCCTAAATAATGATCATTTTCTAATAAATGAATATCTACATCACTCAATAAAATACAGATCACAAATGCAACATTATTATTTGCCTGAATACCTTTTTATAGTTTATAAAGTTTTTAAAATGTCGAAATTAGACTTAAGTGCAGAATTTTGCTTTAAAACCACGCAAAAGCTTTATTTCTCATCGCTGTCGAGCAAAGATTAAGCCATGAATAAGCCAAAATGTCGATAAATCAGGCAAAGATTTATATAAAAAAGCGCCTGATTAGGCGCTTGATATTTAGATGGCTTCCGAGGCTGAACCCTGTATTTGTCGATGTTCAGAGTTCAGATAATCATCGGACTGCATTTCCAGTAAACGTGAACGCGTGCGTTCAATTTCAAAAGCAAGTTTTTCACCTTGATAAATATCAATAATACTGTCTTCTGAAGTCAGCAACAGTTTGACGCCGCGATCATAGAACTCATCAACCAGATAAATAAAACGGCGCGCACCTTCCGACAAGTAATCGGTGAGATGCGGCACATTGCTCACCAGCACAGTATTGTACACGTTGGCAATTTCAATAAAGTCAGCCGGACTACGCGGTTTTAAACATAGCTCTGAATATTCGCACCACAATACATCTTCGGTATGACCAATGGTTTCTACAATACGGTTATTAATGATGATTGGTTCTTGTGACTGGGTCTGGGTCTGGGTTAAAGCGGTAAAACGCTGGGCAATCCAGAGCTTATGCTCATGCGTCAATGGATGTTTAAACAGTTGTGCCTGTTTGAGCACACGTAAACGATAATCCACACCAGCATCTACATTGAGAATGACACAATGTTTTTTGACCATTTCAATGGTAGGCATGAAACGGTCACGATGAATTCCGTTTTTATATAAGCCATCTGGCGCAATATTTGAAGTTGCCACCAAAGTAATGCCACGGGTAAACAGTTTCTGGAATAATTCACTCAGAATCATAGCATCAGTGACATTAGAAACAAAGAACTCATCAAAACAGATGACGACTGCCTGTTGATAAATCTGGTCTGCCACCTGATCCAGCGGATTACGCTGTCCTGATAATTTATTCAATTCACGGTGTACATGCTGCATAAAATGATGGAAATGCATGCGCATTTTACGGCGAAACGGAATTGACTCAAAAAACTGATCCATTAACCAGGTTTTACCACGTCCCACACCACCCCACATGTATACGCCGCGCGGTGAAGTTTGACGGCGAAAACGGCGAAACGCTTTTTTTGACGCTTTAAAACGCTGAATCAATTCCTGCCAAACCCGATCCAGCTCATGTACAGCTTGCGCCTGTGCTTCATCTGGCATGAACTGACCAGAAGATAACGCTTGCGCATACCGTTCCGCAGGTGACATAGGGATAAAGGCTGTACTGTGCTTAGAATTTAAATCTGACATATCATTGAATACTATTTTAGGCTATTGAAAGTATAGCGAAGATTGAGATGAAATATATAACACTTTGGCATTAATATACTTAGGCTATTTACGAAATTATTTAAAGTACTGACGTGGACTTTGACCAAACCAGCGCTTAAAGGCATGATTAAAAGCGGCAGGCTCCGAATAGCCTAGTAATTCTGCAATCATTTCAATAGAATACTCCTTGTATTCTATCAACTTTAAAGCTTTGTCTTTAATCAGTTGCTCACGTATCTGTTTATAACTACTTTGCAATTGTTGCAATTGATGCCGCAATGTTCGCTCTGGAATTTGCAGGGCTTGTGCCGTTTCCGCCATTGTAGGTATTACCCCTTCTTGTAGTTCTAAATAATCTTGTACACGCTGCACCAAGGATGGAACAGACTCATCCATTTTTAAACGCTCTAACTCGGCTATACATTTGCTTTCATACAGATTAAAAGTCATTTTATCTGCTGAAGGAATCTGCACATCCAATACGCTCTCATCAAACCAGAATTCCGCAGACTCGGCAGCAAACTGTAATTCAGCACCATAGTAATGATGGTAAACCTCTAAAACCTGCTGATTTTCCGGCGATGGAAATGGCAGTTCAATATGTATTTGAGGAATACTCAACCCCATCATTTGATAAAGATCCTGAATAAATTTATATGTTCCCGAGATTTCACATTGTGCCCGCAACAAGCCCAGATCACTGTTTAAATCTTCAGGCGCATAACATAAAGCCACCTTTTGAGCTTTGTATTTTAGGCTTAAGACACCGGTTAAATGCGTTAATGCCTGATAGCGAATTCCTTGCTCTAAAGCAGTACGCAGATTTTCACTGGTAACCAGCAACATCAGCAAAGGACCATAACCTGCAAGTGCATAATGCTGTCCAATAAACAGACCTTTTTCCGGTTCAACGCCCTGCCCAATCACTTTAAGCACATCCCATTCCAGGCTAGGATGAATAATTGAACTAGGGTCCAAAGCATCCGCATGTAATCCAATACTTTGAAGTTTTGAATCAACCGCCACACCTGCTTTACGCATGCCCTGAATTAAATACATCAAGCCGAGAATTGATCGTTTCATAGCAGGATCATATGGAAAATAACATCTCAATTTTTACTATAATTTTTCCGGCTTGCAAATTGCCGAAACTATCAATTTTTCTGTCATGGCTATCATATCGGTTTTCAAACGCTTGCGATAAGCTATAAAAATAATAGATGTCATAAGGCCAATAAAAAATGCATACTCCAGCTCAGCCCCAAGCTCTACCAACACATACAAAAATTGCCATCATTGGGGCAGGCTTTGGTGGGTTAGCGATGGCTATACATCTATTACAAAGCCATATTCATGATTTCGTAATTCTGGAAAAAGCCAGTGAAGTCGGCGGAACCTGGCGCGAAAATCAATATCCTGGTGCAGCCTGCGATGTGCAATCGCATATGTATTCTCTTTCTTTCGCACCGAAGAGTGACTGGTCAAAACGCTATGCAGAAGCACCTGAAATTTTTAAATATATACAAACTTTAGTCACCGACTATGATTTAGAAAAATATTGCCAATTTAATTGTGAAGTTCTTGAGGCCACATATAATGAGCAAAGTTGTGACTGGAAACTTTCACTCAATAATGATCAGACTTTAATGGCTCAATTTGTGGTTTTTGCCTCTGGTCCTTTGCATGTACCGCACATCCCGCATATTCCGGGCATTGAAAAATTTCAGGGTAAAGTTTTTCATTCCTCTCACTGGGATCATCAATATGATTTA
>NZ_DJDC01000092.1:9377-12275 GCF_002430855.1 Acinetobacter sp. UBA5934
GTTCATTCCTCTCACTGGGTTCATCAATATGATTTAACCGGTAAGTATGTCGCCTCTATTGGAACTGGTGGCAGCGCGATTCAATATCTTCCTGAAATTGCGCCTAAAGTTAAGCAACTTTATGTATTGCAGCGTACCGCGGCTTGGGTCATTCCCAGAGATGAACGTCATTATTGGAATATCGAAAAGAAATTATTCAAAAAATTAAACTGGTTTAGAAAGCTGCATCGGGCACGTTTATATTGGTCAAACGAATCTCGCGTGGTTCCTATTGTTCAACCTACAGTGATGAAATATACACAAAAGCTGGCAGAAGCTTTTATCAGGTTTCAGGTCAAAGACAGAAATCTGGTTCAAAAACTGACACCCGATTACATCATGGGCTGCAAACGTATTTTAGTGTCTAATAAGTACTACCCTACTTTTAACCGCAGCAATGTTGAACTGGTGACCGAGGCTATTCAGGAATTAACCGCAAACAGCATCATTACCAAAGATGGCAAAGAATACAAAATTGATTGCTTAATTTATGGCACCGGTTTTATTACCGATCCTCGCATTTATCTAAAATCATTTAAATGTACTGGTGAACACGGACAAGATTTACGAGATGCCTGGCAAGCGGGTGCAGAAAGCTTTTATGGTATTTGCACCAAAGGCTTCCCCAATTTATTTCAGCTATTAGGGCCTAATACGGTTTTGGCACACAACTCGGTCATTTTTATGATTGAGGCTCAGGTCAATTATATTCTGAAAATGATTGAACTGGTCGAAAGCTCTCATAGTCATGCGATTGTGGTTAAAGATCAGGCTCAAGACCGATTCAATCAGGATGTACAAAAACTACTCGATGGTACAGTGTGGCAATCTGGCTGTGTGAGCTGGTACCAACAAGATGGCGGTAAAAACTTTGCTCTCTGGCCTACCTACACATGGAAATATTGGCTACAAACCAGAAAACTTAATCCTGCAGATTACCGTCTGCTAAATAAAACGGCTGGGAGTCGTGCAGCCTAAATATTTAAAGGTCATAATAAGCAGGTATTTATTAGCTGCTTAATTCTTTATGCAATCCTTTTGGTTGATTTTCCAATTACTCATTTGCTTAGGACTTGGATTTATTTTGGCAAGACGTTTACCGCACTGGTTAGAACGTCTTGCTTTTCAGATTCTACCCTATTTCACTTATATACTATTAATTGCTATTGCTATTGAGTTTGCTCAAACATTGCACACCATTGCTCAGCCTTGGCAAATTCTGAATCATGCCGCGCTTTTAGCCATACTTACCAGTGTCGGTGCATTTATCTGCTGTTATGTATTATTCAAGCTTTTAGGCTATCAACCCAGTCATGGCAAAGTATCCATGAGCCTGGTCAGCAAATCACTTATTAATATCAGTTATGCTTTTATTGCATTGCTATTTGGTTATGCACTCTCTGAATCTGCAACAAACTTTGGTTATACCTTGCAGATAAGCACATGGCACCTATTATTGGTATTCATGTTTTTGATTGGTTTGGATCTCGCCTATTCACCCTTGGACCGATCTTGGTTAAATTGGAAAATATTACTGGTACCCTTGGGTTGCATCGTCGGTTCACTACTGGGTGCTTTCGTTACAGCATCAATCATTCAAGATATCAGCTTAAAAGATCTCATCATGCTGTCGCAAGGTTATGGCTTTTATTCCATGACTGGGATCGTAGTGACTGAACTTAAAAATGCGCATCTTGGCAGTATTGCACTGATGAATGATTTATTTAGAGAAATTCTGGCGATTGTGTTTATGTATATTATCGGTTGGCGCTACCCACGTTCTGCAATTTCCTCAGCAGGAGCAACCGCGATGGATGTTACCTTGCCCATGGTAAAACAGGCTTGCGGTAATGATTTTATTCCACACGCCATGGTAAGCGGTTTTATTCTTTCGGTATTGGCACCGATATTGGTGAGCGTGTTGGCAGCGATTTAAATTCTTCCTCCCTTGCGGAGCAGTGCTTCTCATCTCTCAGAGAGTGAGGACTTGTTCATTTTTACGATAATGGAACGTTCTCTCTCCCTTTGGGAGAGAGTTAGAAAGAGGGTGTAAAATTACAAAGTTGCCAAAATATCTTTCAGCATTTGACGCGGATTATCCGACTTGGTAATTGGACGACCAATCACCAAATGTGTAGAACCATCCAGCATCGCCTGCTTCGGTGTGACAATTCGTTTTTGATCGTCTGCTGCTGAACCTACCGGACGAATACCCGGCGTGACTAAAGCAAAGTCTGCTCCTAAAGTTTCACGCAGCATTTTGGCTTCTTGAGCAGAACAAACCACCCCATCTAGACCACTTTCTTGAGTGAGTTTCGCCAGACGTTGCACTTGTTCAAATGGTTCAATATCCAAACCAATATCCTTTAGATCTTCACGTCCCATGGAAGTCAGCACAGTCACCGCAATCAGCTGAGTCTTGTAGTTACCTGCTTGTAAACGCTCTGCACAGGTTTCCATCATTTTACGGCCACCAGATGCATGTACATTCACCATCCACACACCCAGGTCCGCTGCAGCACACACTGCTTGAGCTGTGGTATTTGGAATATCATGAAACTTCAAGTCCAGGAAAACTTCAAAACCCTTATCATACAATGCCTTAACCACGCTTGGGCCTTCATGAGTAAAGAGCTCTTTACCAACTTTCACCCGACATAATGCAGGATCTAACTGCTCCGCAATCGTTAACGCGTCATATTGGCTTTTAGCATCCAGTGCAACAATGATACTCAAGAGACTTTCTTCCATCATATAAAATCAGCGCTATTATAATAGACAAGTCAGCTACTAATAAAGAAAACTATGAAGACAAGTTTTTGAATAAAAAAATATTGATTTTAAATTTAATGAATGAGG
>NZ_DJDC01000074.1:0-670 GCF_002430855.1 Acinetobacter sp. UBA5934
CATAATTAACCCGAAACACCAGAATAAAAATCAAAAAAAGCACCCGAAGGTGCTTTCAAAAATCTGAGCATTAACGACGATTGTAACGACGGTTGTTATAGCTATTATAACGGCGGTCTGTGCGATCATCATAACGACGGTCTTCTGATACTTTTTTACCCAGTACTGAACCACCTGCAGCACCTAAAGCAGAACCGATATAACCACCGGTTGAACCACCCATGCTTTTACCTACAGTATAACCACCCACACCACCTAAACCGCCACCGATTGCAGCGCCAGTACGGTCGCGTTTGTTTGCTGAAACAGCCGCACCGCCAGCACCACCAATGGCAGAACCAATCATGGCACCGGTATTGCCACCCATATTTTTACCAATCGCTGTGCCGACTACACTACCAAGCGCAGAAGTTAAAGCAACGTTAGTCGTATTGCCTGCATTAGTTGTTGTAGTCGCAATAGCAGAAGTTGCAATTACTGTAGCAAATAAAATTGAATTAAATTTCATGGTAAACTCCAGTTGGACGCTTTTGTTATCTATTGAAATAAGAATAAAAGAAAGTCTGGCATTGAAGATGAATGGGTTGTTAAGGGTTTGTATTTTTATCTGCCAAATTTATCCATAATTAACAGGCAATAAGCGCAATAAAAGAAAAAAGCACCCGAAGGT
>NZ_DJDC01000074.1:811-9316 GCF_002430855.1 Acinetobacter sp. UBA5934
AAAGCACCCGAAGGTGCTTTTTTTGTGTGTTCACAGATCGTGTATTAACGATGGCTGCGATAATATTTTTTAGAGTGTTTTTTGTATTTACGTTGGTCAGCACGACGGTCTTCTGAAACTTTTTTACCCAGAACCGAACCACCCGCAGCACCTAATGCTGAACCAACATAACCACCAGTGGTACCGCCAACACTTTTACCGACAGTATAACCACCTACGCCACCTAGACCGCCACCAATGGCAGCACCAGTACGATTGCGTCGATCAGCAGAAACCGCAGCACCACCAGCACCACCAAGAGCAGAACCGATCATTGCACCGGTATTACCACCCATTTGTTTACCAATCGCAGTACCTGCTACGCTACCTAATGCTGATGTTGCAGCAATACGAGTAGAGTTGTCTGCATGAGCAGAAACAGTAAACATTGATGCAGTCGCCATTGTTGCGCTTAATAATAATGCATTAAGTTTCATAGTTAACTCCGTGTTCAAAACCTGAACGTTGTAAGTAAGTTCTTTCAATGCCGGCAAATGTAACAAAAATTTTTTCTAACAATGTGGAGAGGATCAACTAGAGTTGTGGTGTTTAGTGTCTGCTTTGTAAAGTTTCTTTAACAGTGTTGAAAATTGCTCGTAAAATATGCATTTACCCGGGAAATATGAATAAAACTAGCATAGATTGAGCTTTCATTTTAAAACAATCACTTTTGATATGAGCTTTTGTCCCCACAATATCTATGTCATTTCACCCTTAGAATCGTTACACTAGGCACAATTTTTTTTGCGCTGATCTATGTCCTATAAGGCATGGAGATAGCCTTTGTATTGAGATATTTAGCAAAATGAAAGAATCGTTACGTTTACGATTAGATCAACTTTCTGACCGTCACGAAGAATTAAACGCATTACTTGCCGACGTTGAAGTGATTTCAGATAACAAACGCTTCCGTCAATTGTCACGTGAACATAGTGACCTATCCGAAATCACCGAGGTCTGGACTAAATTCCGTCAAGCCGAAGAAGATATAGAAACTGCTGAAGCCATGTTGAGCGATCCTGACTTTAAGGAAATGGCTCAGCAAGAAATAAAAGACAATAAGGCGCTGCTGGAACAACTGGAAGCAGACCTCAATATCTTGATGATTCCGAAAGATCCAAACGATGCCAACTCTGCCTATCTGGAAATTCGTGCCGGAACCGGTGGTGATGAAGCTGCGATCTTCTCGGGCGATTTATTCCGTATGTATAGCAAATATGCTGAAACGCAGGGCTGGCGTCTGGAAATCCTGTCTGAAAATGAAGGCGAACACGGTGGTTATAAAGAAGTCATCTGCCTGATTAATGGTGAAGGGGTGTATGGTCGCCTGAAATTTGAAAGTGGCGCACACCGTGTACAGCGTGTACCTGCAACTGAATCACAAGGTCGTGTGCATACTTCAGCATGTACAGTAGCTATTTTACCTGAAGTGGATGTGAATACTTCGGTAGACATTAACCCGGCAGATTTGCGTATTGATACTTATCGTGCATCCGGTGCAGGTGGTCAGCACATTAACAAAACCGATTCGGCAGTGCGTATTACTCATATTCCAACCGGTACAGTGGTTGAATGTCAGGACGAACGTTCACAGCATAAGAACAAAGCCAAAGCGATGGCGCTTTTGGTTTCACGTCTGGAAAATGCCAAACGTGCAGCAGCAGATGCAGCAACTTCGGAAATGCGCCGTGACTTAGTCGGTTCGGGTGACCGTTCAGAACGTATTCGTACCTATAACTATCCGCAAGGTCGTATGACCGATCACCGTATCAATTTAACCTTATATAAGTTAGATGCGGTGATGGAAGGTGACTTAACTGAATTGCTCGACAGTTTGCACCGTGAATATCAGGCAGATCAGTTGGCACTACTTGCACAGCAGAATGGTGGCTAATGAATATTGCACAGGCCTTGGCCTTACGTGGTGATGCAGAAAGCTATGAACGCCAAGAAAATGCTTGGTTACTTGAACACATTACAAAAATTGATGCTTTTGATTTGCCGATGAAAAAAGATCTGCAATTAACAGCAGAACAAGAGCAGGCATATCGTAGTGGTCTGGCACGTATTGCAGCAGGTGAACCTTTAGCTTATGTCACTGGTTCACAGCCATTCTGGACACTGGATTTAAAAGTCACTCCAGATACTTTAGTGCCGCGTCCAGATACTGAAGTTCTGGTTGAAACTGTACTTAAGTTAGACTTGCCTGAAGATGCCCGAATTGTCGATTTAGGCACTGGAACCGGTGCGGTAGCGTTATCGCTTGCTTCTGAACGTCCGGATTGGTCGGTTACTGCCACAGATATTTATGAACCGACTTTAGAAGTAGCACAATTTAATGCTGCAAAGCATGATCTTGAACAGGTCCGTTTTCTCTGTGGTTCCTGGTTTAAGCCTTTGGGGCGTGAGTTCTTCGATGTCATAGTTTCTAATCCGCCGTATATCGATGCAGATGATGTACATATGCAGGATTTGGCTACAGAACCGGAGCGTGCTTTGGTGGCAGATAAACATGGTCTTGCCGATCTTGAGCACATTATCCAGCAGGGTAAAAAGCATTTAACTGTGAATGGCTGGGTTGTACTTGAGCATGGTTATGATCAGGGTGATGCTGTACGACATATTTTTATCCAAGCCGGATATAAAGAAGTGAGAACAGTGAAAGATTATGGGGGCAATGACCGTGTCACTTTAGGTCAGTGGCCACATTAATCTTAAAAACGATAAAAAAATAAAGCGCATGATGCGCTTTATTTTTTGACCACATCCCGCCAGCGTAACAGCCAGCTTTCAATAATTTTCATTAAGTTATCGCTAATTTTTCCTAAAATCGCTAATAGGATAATCGCAATAATGACAATTTCAGGTCGGGACGTTTCCCGTCCATCACTGAGCAAATAACCAATTCCTTGAGTGGCTGCAATTAGTTCAGCAGCAATCATAAACATCCAGGATAAACTCAGGCTATTACGCAAACCGGTTAAAATACCGGGTGATGCGGCAGGAAGAATAATGTCTTTAATTTGTTGAAAATATTTCAAACGATAAACTTGAGCGACTTCAATCAGTTTGCGGTCTACGCCGTGAATAGCTGAAACGGTATTGGTATAGGTTGGAAAAAATGCACCAATGGCAATTAGGGTAATTTTAGAAGCTTCATCAATACCTAACCACAGCAGTAACAGAGGAATCCAGGCCAGACTGGGAATGGATTTAATGGCTGAAAAAGAAGGTTCCAGAAATTCTTCAGCTTGCTTGTTTAAGCCCACAAAAATGGCAAAAACCAGCGCAAGTCCGCTACCAATAAAGAAACCTAAAAATACGCGCCAAGTACTGGTCCAAATATGCAGCCATAAATCACCTGCAGACAATTCCAATAAAGATTGCCATAAGCTGCTAGGTGCGGGAAGCAGATAAGCCTCGATCAATCCTTTGTTAACCAGAATTTCACACAGAACCAGCAGCAATATAGGAATAACCAATCCTTTCAGTTTACTTATGAATTTCATCCCGCGGAAAAAAGGGTTTTGTTTGACTTCTGTGCTCGGCACAGAAGTCTTTTTGCTTGCTACAGGAAAACTCATTATTTGCCTACAATCTTTTGTGCATATTTGGCATCAAACAGTTGATCAATAACCTGATTGACATTGGTACCACTACGTACCAGTTCTTCCTCCGTCAAAATGCTGCCGGATTTTTTCAAGGCATTAATATGTTTGGCTGTTGGAATGTTTTGATCGAAATTGGTTCGGCTGAGCTGAAGTTTCGCCACAGGAACAGGCAATTTAGATTCTCGCGCCAGTAATTCAGCCAGTTTAGCCGGATTGGCTTTGGCCCATTTTCGTGCTTGTTCATAAGCCTTAACTACAGCCTCAATCGCTTCAGGATTCTGGTTGGCAAATTGCTCTTTCACACTGAGTACGCTATAGCTATTAAAACCGACATTTCTATACAGCAATTTTGCCCCAGACTGTACTTGTGCCGAAGCCATAAGCGGATCCAAACCTGCCCAAGCATCTACTTGTCCACGTTCGAGTGCTGTTTTACCATCCGGATGCTGCAAGTGTACAAGTTGAACATCTTTTTTATTTAAGCCAGCAGTTTCAAGTGCCTGTAAAGTGAAAAGGAAAGGGTCGGTGCCTTTGGTTGCTGCAATCTTTTTACCTTTTAAATCTTTTATCGTTTTAATTGGAGAATTTTTGGAGACCACTAAAGCCGTCCATTCCGGCTGACTCTGGATATAAATAGTTTTAATCGGACTACCATTGGCACGGCTAAGTGCAGCGGCTAAACCTGCTGTGGAAGAGAAATCGACACTGCCACTATTCAGATATTCAAGAGAACGGTTGCTACCTTGACTAAAGACCCATTTAATTTCTGTTTTAGGCAATGCTTTTTCTAAAAGTTTCTGTTCTTTAACCACCAGGCTGGTAGGCGCATAATAGGCATAATCGAGCTTTAGCGTATCTGGAATGGCGGCTAGACTATAGTGGCTTATTAAGCCAAGAGTAATTGCAGTGAGTATTTTAGTTTTAAAATTGAAAGCGTACATATAAACCCCATAAAATTGTCGAACTTTGTATGGGATCTGATATTGCCAGTCATTATGAGGAAAAGAGAAAACAGTAATTTTTATAAAATTATCTTAATTTTGCATATGCTAAATTTTATATTTTAACCACCTGAATTTTATTAAATTAATTTTTGTTTTATTAAATTTTATGCTTTATATCAAAAAGATACATTAGAATGAATAAAATTAAAATACGAGTTGGTTTAAATTTATAATATACAATGAAATTTCATTGTAATTACATAAAATATACTTTTATCTAGATAAAATACAGTCTATAACTCGTATCGAAATATAATAGTTAAATAGAGAACTATGTTTAATTAAAGATTCTTTAAAGGTAAGTTGCTTTGTCCTCAGTATCTTTTATCTTCATATTGGAAGGAATGATTGGAAAGCTATTGATTGATGCCCTAAAAGTGACTCAGAATAGCTTGATTGATTCGACACAAATCGATCAAAAACTAGAGCTTTGAGTTAATGCCATGTTTTAAGAAAATGAATAAAAATATCGTAGAAATGTGTATACAAATAGGTCAAATTGAGCCAAAAAAAGCGGCTGAATGAAGCCGCTTTTTAATTTATTTTAACTTTATACAGGGAAATCTTGCAGACAATCAGAAATTTCTAATTGAGTGAGCACATCTGTTTCAAGTGCCAGACCAAGTGCTACAATTTTCGCTGTATCAGCCAAATATTGATCATCTTTTAAGGCAATGCCGCTTTGCAAGGCTTGAATGCCCTCAGCGCTAATATCCAGTGCTTTCGCTGCTTCAATGGCATCTGCACGGTTGAAGAAGTTCACCACCACATTTTGAAGTGCTGAATCAGAAGTATTTAAAATACCTTGATTGAATAACTCATCAAATTGACTGGTATGAGAATGGAGAGAATGAGTAAAATTTTGCACCAAGCTTTGCTCTAGTACATCAATCATCTTAAGCATGTCAGAACCTTTAATTTAAGGTGATTACACGGGGAGAAAGTACAGCAGATAGGCATAAAGATATGCCTTTAAATTGATTGAAAAGTAATCTATTTTGTCACTTTTTGCAAATAGATTTCGACGAAAAACAGATCAATTTTTTAAGCGTATGAAAAGCAAAGAATTATTAAATCATGAGAAAAGAAACACTATTTTATTAATTAGATTAATTCATAGATCCTGGTTTTGACGATAAGCACCTGGGCTGACACCCGTCCATTTCTTGAAAGCACGATGAAATGCACTTGGATCATGAAAACTTAATTCATCGCTAATTTCCTGCAAGGTTTTTTCAGTTTTAGTCAGAAATTCAATGGCTGTATCACGTCGGATATCATTTTTCAGCTGCTGATAACTGACGCCTTCGCTTTTTAAACGTCGTTGCATCGTGGCATCAGACATATTTAAACGCTGGGCAATTTCATTGAGTTCAAGCCATTCGGCAGGTGGAACATTCATTAAATGTTTACGGATTTGAGAACTAATGGCATGCGGATTTTTAAAACGGACTAAAAGATTGTGCGGGGTTTGTTGAATAAACTGATGCCAGGATTGTTTATCCTGTTTAATCTGAATATTTAAATAATTGGCATCGAACTGGATGTAGTTTTCATTACTATTGTATTGAATGTTTTCACAAAAGCGAACTTTATAGTCTTGATCATCCAGTGGCGCATCACATTTGAGCTGAATCTGATTCAGTAAAACTCTTTGTCCGCTTAACCAGCACATCAAACCATGAATCAGCATTAAATAGGTGGCATAACTGAACATTCTTTTGGTGTGTTTTTGCTCGTAAATTACGATATAGGCGTAGTTTTCCTGAACAAATAATTGGCTAACAAAATCATCCAGAATCAAATTTAAAAATTGCAAAATCTGTTGCAGGGCTTTTTCTAAGGTTTCTGCGTGTATGACAGACTTGGATAAAAGCTTAAAACTACCGCGGCGCATGGGGTGACTGTCCATACCAAAAAATTCGTCATTCATGACATCAGCCAGTTCAGTCCAAAGCTGGGCATATTGCGATACAGAGACACGGGCTTTACTGGATTGCATCAGCTCAGTCTGAATACCGGATTTGACCAAGATGTTCTGAGTGTTCAATCCCTGATGCTGTGCAGACAGCAGTGCTTCATGTACCAGACTGATCGAGATTGTGCCTTTACTGTAATTTAAGTCTTGTTCATTCATGTACAGATATCCGTATTCCGTATTTTTGCTGCCGTGACTTGGATTGTCCAAATCCATCATAAAGGATGCAATATTTGGAAATTGTACTCTAGCTTGAGTGCATTTACTCTGCATCTTAAGTCGAGTGTTCATTCAAAAAATTAACAGGAATAGAAGATGAAAATTCAAGGAAAAGTGTTTGTGGCGACAGGTGGTGCATCAGGTTTAGGTGCAGCCACAGCTACTTATCTGGTTGGGCAAGGTGCAAAAGTCATCATGGTCGATATGAATCAAGAGCTGGGTCAGGAAATGCAGCAGCGTTTGGGTGAGCACTCTGTTTTTGTAAAACTTGATGTAACCGACGAGCATGCAGTTAAGGTTTTCTTTGAAAATATTGAACAGCAGTATGGTCAGTTAAATGGTCTGGTAAACTGTGCCGGTATTGCACCTTCAGCCAAAGTGCTGGGTCGTGATGGTATTCATGATTTGGGCATGTTCCAGAAAGTACTGAATATTAATGTCAGTGGTACCTTTAACATGATCCGTTTTGCAGCAAGTTTGATGGCGAAATATCAATTGCAAGCGGGCGAAGAAGAGCGTGGTGTGATTGTGAATACCGCTTCAGTGGCTGCATTTGAGGGACAACTCGGGCAAGCTGCGTATGCCGCATCAAAAGGTGCTGTAGTGTCCATGACTTTACCTTTGGCACGTGAGTTGGCACGTGAAGCCATTCGTGTGATGACTATTGCGCCAGGCATTATGGAAACACCAATGTTAAAAGCCATGCCGCAGAATGTGCAGGATGCATTAGGTCAAATGGTACCGTTTCCACCGCGTTTAGCGAAACCGGAAGAGTTCGCTCATCTGGTTGGGCATATTTTTGAAAATACGTATTTGAATGGTGAAGTGATTCGTTTAGATGGTGCGATTCGTATGCAACCTAAGTAATTTCTTGGGTCTTTTCACTGCTGAGTCTTACCTCTATAAATTATTTTGAAGTAGCTCATTCTGTTACTTTTGTTTCGTCAAAAGTAACCAAAACCATTGTCATTTGCAAAACTCGTTCAATTGCGACTTTTGATTGATCTCTCGCAGAAAAATTATAGAAAAATGAAGTCCTGTCTCGAACAGTTGCAAATGACCTTTTCGCGTATCAAATTTTTAAAAATTTAATAGAAACCTGGCCATGAAAGGGAAGCTCAATGATTTTAAATGATGAACAAAAGATGGTTCAGGACATGTTGCGGGATTATTCGCAAAACAAGTTAAAACCTACTGCCGCAGAACGTGATAAAACTGCGCAATTTCCTGCACAAGAACTGAAAGAACTGGGTGAGCTGGGCGCATTGGGCATGACCGTATCCGAACAATGGGGCGGTGCGGGTCTGGACTATGTTTCGTTGGTACTTGCTTTAGAAGAAATTGCTGCAGGTGATGGCGCGATTTCAACCATTGTCAGTGTACAAAATTCGCTCCCTTGTGGCATTACCCAACGTTACGGGACAGAAGAACAAAAAGAAAAGTATTTAACTAAACTGGCGACAGGCGAATGGCTTGGATGTTTTTGCTTAACAGAACCACAAGCCGGTTCAGATGCCGGTGCAATTCCAGATACCGGTGTGGTCTGTTATGGGCAGTTTGAAGGTCAGGAAGTTCTCGGTTTGAGAATGAATTTTTCTAAACGCTGGATTACCCTTGCTCCAATTGCGACCGTTATTGGTCTAGCTTTTAAGCT
>NZ_DJDC01000074.1:9342-9589 GCF_002430855.1 Acinetobacter sp. UBA5934
GCCGGTTCAGATGCCGGTGCACTGGAATGTAAAGCGAAACGTGATGGTGATTTTTGGGTACTCAATGGCACCAAACAGTTTATTACCACCGGTAAGTATGCACAAGTAGCAATTGTTTTTGCCGTAACCGATAAAGCCGCAGGGAAAAAAGGCATCTCCTGTTTCCTGGTTCCTACAGACACAAAAGTCTATATTGTTTTCCGTCTAGAAGAGAAGATGGGTCAACACTGTGCAGATACCGCGACTA
>NZ_DJDC01000001.1:0-3816 GCF_002430855.1 Acinetobacter sp. UBA5934
GAATCCAGCCGCCCCTGCCATTTTTCTCAAAAAAGACAGAGCATTGTTTGCATGTTGATTTGTTAATTCACCTTGACAGACAACAGCAAAAATATTAAAGTTCTGCCGCATTAGGGGCGTCGCCAAGTGGTAAGGCACCGGGTTTTGATCTCGGCATCCGTTGGTTCGAATCCAGCCGCCCCTGCCATCTATTTTCAAACATTCCAACCGCCAAGGGTGCTTCATGCCCAATCTTGTCGTTTTTAGTGGAACTGCACATCCACAATTCGCCCAAAAAGTCGTAAGCCACCTGCACATTCCTTTAGGTGCAGCATCTGTAGGTCAATTTTCTGACGGTGAAATCGCTGTCGAAATTACTGAAAATGTTCGTGGTAAAGACGTATTCGTTGTACAGCCTACTTGTGCCCCAACAAACGACAACCTGATGGAAGTCCTTGTTATGGCCGATGCTTTACGTCGTGCAAGTGCAGGTCGTATTACTGCTGTCATTCCTTACTTCGGATATGCTCGTCAAGACCGTCGTCCTCGTTCAAGCCGTGTGCCAATTACTGCAAAAGTTGTAGCAGACATGCTCACAACTGTGGGTATTGACCGCGTAGTAATGATCGACCTTCATGCTGACCAGATTCAAGGTTTCTTCGATATCCCTGTAGATAACATCTACGGTACTCCTGCATTACTTGCTGACCTTCGTCAACAGCAACACCATAACCTTATGGTTGTTTCTCCAGACGTGGGTGGTGTAGTTCGTGCACGTGCTGTAGCGAAACAAATGGGTGATATCGATCTTGCAATCATCGATAAACGTCGTCAAAAAGCCAATGAATCACAAGTGATGCATTTGATTGGTGATGTGAAAGATCGTGACTGCGTGATCGTGGATGACATGGTTGATACTGCTGGAACTTTGTGTAAAGCCGCTGATGCACTGAAACAATTTGGTGCTCGCCGTGTAGTTGCCTATGCAACTCACCCAGTACTTTCTGGTAAAGCTATTGAGAATTTGAAAAACTCTGTGATCGACGAACTTGTTGTTACAGATACTATTCCTCTTTCTCAAGAAGCCCAAGAACTTGGTAAGATTCGCCAAGTTTCAGTCGCTAGTATGGTTGCTGAAACAATTCGTCGTATTAACAACGAAGAATCTATTAGCGCAATGTTTGATTCTTATCTATAATATAGCGCTAAATTTTCAAAACCCTGCCCTAGGCAGGGTTTTCTATCGCTGAGCTGGTCGAAAACTCAGCTTAATTAAACTTAAATTAGGAATGTCTATCATGGCAAACTTCGTATTAAACGCAGCAGCACGTGAAGAAGCAGTACAAGGGAAAGGTTCGAGCCGCCGCCTTCGTCTTCAAAATAAAGTACCAGCAATCATCTACGGTTCAGGTGAGCCTGTTGCAGTAACTTTAGAACTTCGTGAACTTGTTAAAGCACTTGAAAACAATGCTTTCTTTGAAGAAGTTATTGAAATCAAAGTTGGCGATAAAGTTGAAAGCGTTAAAATCCAAGCTTTACAACGTCACCCAGCTAAAAACACTCCAATGCACGCCGACTTTAAACGCGCATAAGTGTTAATGGTGTAAATTAGTGTCAAAACTTTCGCTAATTGTTGGTTTGGGCAATCCTGGTAAGGAATACGCCCAAACCCGCCATAATGCAGGCTTCTGGTTTGTTGAACGCCTTGCAGAACAATATGGCATCTCTCTCAAAGCCGATCCTAAATTCTACGGAATCAGTGGTCGCGGTAATATTGAAGGTCAAGACGTCCGTCTGCTATTACCTACAACCTTTATGAATGCCTCTGGCAAAAGTGTTGTTCCCTTCGCCAAATTCTATCAAGTTGCTCCCGAAGCAATGCTGATTGCACATGATGAGCTGGATATGAATCCCGGTGTCATTCGCCTAAAAACAGGTGGCGGACATGGTGGTCATAACGGTTTACGTGATATCGTTCCGCATATCGGCCCTAATTTCCATCGCTTACGCATTGGTATTGGTCATCCTGGTTCCAAAGAACGCGTATCGGGTCATGTCCTGAGCAAAGCACCTAGCAGCGAACAAGGTTTAATGGATGATGCTATTGCACATGCTTTATCCCGCATTAAATTGCTGGTAAACGGTGACATACAGCCAGCCATGAATCAAATTAATGCCTACAAACCGAACTGATCATTCTACAAATAATTGAATTTTCCTTCTTGCCATGTTGCTTTTTTCGGAGCAAAATGCGCTTTCTGCGGATTACTGATCCAGTAAGAAGTGATTTGATTTAACTAAGATAAAATCTTAGATCAACTAAGGAGACGCTAGCCATGCTTTCTCGTTTATTAAAAGCTAAAATTCACCGTTGTGTCGTTACACAAGCAGAATTACATTATGAAGGTTCTTGTGCAATTGACGGCGTGTTAATGGATTTAGCCGGTATCCGTGAATATGAAGAAATTCATATGTGGAACGTGACTAATGGTAAGCGTTTTACCACTTATGCCATTCGTGGTGAAGAAAATTCAGGCATCATTTCAGTCAATGGTGGTGCAGCGCTTCAAGCCGATGTTGGTGATCTGATGATCATTGCAACCTTTGGTGATTTCACTGAAGCTGAAGCCAATGCACATAAACCGCGTCTGGTTTATGCCAACCCAAATAATACGGTAAATCACACTGCGAACTGTATTCCTGTTCAAGTGGCTTAAGATTTAAAGATATGAAAAGCTCGCTCTATGCGGGCTTTTTTAATACCTAGGATTTCTAAATTTTACGTTATTCATCATGTGACTAATCATATGACTGATTCAGCTATACAAAGTTGTTACCTGCATTGAAAAACAGGTCTATACTCATTACACATCGCTTCAGGGCGGGGTGTAATTCCCCACCGGTGGTAAGTTAAATATTTATTGATTTAAATAATTTAATCAGCCCACGAGCCTGTAAACCTGTTAGGGTTTGCTCGCAGATTTGGTGAAAAACCAAAGCCGACGGTATAGTCCGGATGAAAGAAGACGACGTAACGGATATTTATATGTGATATATCGCTGCGACCCCATTTCTACATCAGTCCTGAAATGTTCAACCGTATGTTTATTTTACGAGAGCGTTTCAATGTCCAGTTTAATTCAACCTGAAATTTTCTTTTCTGCCCTTCCTCCTGCCGAGCAGCGCATTCAACAAGCGCTGGAAGATATACGCCAAGGCAAACCTGTTCTGGTGATGGATGACTTCGACCGTGAAAATGAAGCCGACCTGATTGTTGCCGCAGAAACCTTAACTGTAGAAACCATGGCACGCATGATTCGTGATGGTTCAGGTATTGTCTGCTTATGCCTGACCGATGAACTTGCTAATCATTTAAAACTTTCACCTATGGTAGCTGATAACTCAAGCCAGTTTAAAACAGCCTTTACCGTGACCATTGAAGCAGCGACAGGTGTAACTACCGGTGTTTCAGCCCAAGACCGTACTACTACAGTTAAAGCGGCAATTAAAGATGGTGCTGTAGCAAGCGACTTAAACCGACCAGGTCATGTCTTCCCTTTGCGTGCCCGTGAAGATGGTGTATTGACCCGTCGTGGCCATACCGAAGGTACCATTGATTTGGCACGTTTAGCCGGTTTAAAACCTGCTGGAGTTTTATGTGAATTAACCAATCCTGATGGCAGCATGGCATCCGGTATTCAGGTGCTATCTTATGCACAAACTCATCATTTAACCGTGATTACCATTGAAGAATTGGTGCAATACCGTTTAAAGCACCAAATTTAATCAAATACTCAAATTTAAAACCCAGCCAATCTGATCTGACCCCCAAAAGTT
>NZ_DJDC01000115.1:0-4874 GCF_002430855.1 Acinetobacter sp. UBA5934
ATTAAAAGTATGAGCTATCAATATACAGAGAGATCTTGATAGCTCATACTTTTAATGTAAATCCTAGAACAGAAGAACAAGAGGATGATCTTCAATGAAAAAAATACTATGGCCTACTTTACTGGTAGTAACGGTTACTAGTTTAAGTGCATGTTCTAAACAAAATGACCGCGATATAGCCGGCGCAGATACTCAATCTAATACTACAAATGCTCCTGTTACTACAGAGACTATAAATAGTCAAAGCAATATGAGTACCGAGATGACCAGTAAAGCTACTGTCAACTCAAACTGGGTAGGTGAATATGAAGGTGTTTTCCCATGTGCTGACTGCGAAGGGATTAAAGTTGAACTAGATCTTAATCCTGACAAAACTTATGAATTGAGTGAGGAATATTTAGGTAAAACTGGAAATAATGAAACTGAAACCAAAGGCAGCCTCACTTTCGATCCTCAACAACCCTCTATTATCCTCCTAGATGGAAAAGCTGAAAACCGGAAGTTTTATGTAGGTGATAATTTCGTTGAAGCTCGTGATATCGAAACAGGTAAGGAAATACAGAGTAATCTGAATTATAAATTAGTCAAAAAATCACCTTAATCATTTTCTAACTTAATAAAAAATCCCCGCAAAAGCGGGGATTTTTTACATCATATGATCGAACGATGAATTACATCATACCGCCCATACCACCCATGCCGCCCATGTCAGGCATTGCAGGTTTATCTTCTGGGATGTCTGTAATCATGCATTCAGTTGTTAACATTAAAGCAGCAACAGAAGCAGCGTGTTCAAGTGCAGAACGCGTTACTTTTGCAGGGTCAAGGATACCCATTTCAAGCATATCGCCATATTCACCCGTTGCAGCGTTATAACCGAAGTTACCTTCGCCATTTTTCACAGCGTTAATTACAACTGAAGGCTCATCGCCTGCATTAGCTACGATTTGACGAAGTGGAGCTTCAATCGCACGACGTAAAATGTTGATACCGACATTTTGGTCATCGTTTGCACCAGTTACACCGTTAAGCGCAGAAGCTGCACGTACAAGCGCAACACCACCACCTGCAACTACGCCTTCTTCAACCGCAGCGCGAGTTGCATGAAGTGCATCGTCAACACGGTCTTTTTTCTCTTTCATTGCAACTTCAGTTGCTGCACCGATTTTGATCACTGCAACACCGCCTGCCAATTTAGCAACGCGTTCTTGAAGTTTTTCTTTGTCGTATTCAGAAGTTGATTCTTCAATTTGCGCACGGATCTGTTGAACGCGATCTGCAATTTGAGCAGCATCACCAGCACCATCAACCAGTACTGTGTTTTCTTTAGAAACAGTCACTTTATGTGCTGTACCTAAGTGCTCTAGAGTCGCTTGTTCAAGTGACATGCCAATTTCTTCAGAAATAACAGTACCACCAGTCAAGATTGCGATATCTTGAAGCATTGCTTTACGGCGGTCACCAAAACCAGGAGCTTTAACAGCACATACTTTAATGATGCCGCGCATGTTGTTCACGACAAGTGTAGCCAGTGCTTCGCCTTCAACATCTTCAGCAATGATAAGCAGTGGTTTACCTGTTTTAGCAACTGCTTCAAGCACAGTAATCAATTCACGGATGTTGCTGATTTTTTTATCAACAAGCAGGATGAACGGATTTTCAAGTTCGGCAGTCAAGGTATCTTGCTTGTTCGCGAAGTACGGGCTGATATAACCACGGTCAAACTGCATACCTTCAACAACGTCCAAAGCATCTTCAAAGCCTGAACCTTCTTCAACAGTGATCACGCCTTCTTTGCCCACTTTTTCCATGGCTTGCGCAATCAGTTTACCTACGGTTTCGTCAGAGTTTGCAGAGATTGAACCCACTTGTTCAATCGCTTTAGTATCAGACGCAGGTTTCGCAGTAGCTTTAATGTTTTCAACTACAGCACGAACCGCAAGATCGATACCACGTTTCAAGTCCATTGGGTTCATACCCGCAGTTACTGACTTGATGCCTTCGTTCAAAATTGCTTGAGCAAGTACAGTTGCAGTTGTTGTACCGTCACCTGCGATATCATTGGTTTTTGAAGATACTTCACGAACCAGTTGAGCACCCATGTTCTCAAATTTGTCTGCCAGTGAAATTTCTTTCGCTACAGTGACACCATCTTTAGTAATGTGCGGCGCACCGAAAGAACGGTCGATTACAACGTTACGGCCTTTAGGACCTAAAGTTACTTTTACCGCATCTGCAAGTACGTTTACGCCTGCAATCATTTTGCTGCGAGCTGAATCACCAAATTTTACGTCTTTAGCTGACATGATTTACTCCAAATATTTTTAATTTTCAAGAATCTATATAAAGAATCAGGTCTGAATTTTCTGGCTCAGAATTAAGCTTCAAGCACAGCTAAAATGTCAGACTCTTTCATAATAAGAAGTTCTTCACCGTCTACTTTCACAGTTGTACCTGCATAAGTACCGAACAATACTTTGTCGCCAACTTTTACGTCTAACGCACGTACACCGTTATCAGTGATTTGACCATTACCTACTGCAATGATTTCACCTTGAGCAGGTTTCTCAGCAGCAGAACCTGGAAGTAAAATACCGCCAGCAGTTTTAGTTTCTTCTTCAACGCGACGAATAACTACGCGATCATGTAATGGACGAATGTTGCTCATTGGAAACTCCATCAGACTAAGTCTTTTATAGTGAAGTAATGATGACTTTGTTATTCCCTCGGTCATCATCAAATAATTTCGATGACACTTTTGTGGGGATGGAAAAAAACGCTTCAAGGGGCAAGCAAAAAAAAAGTCCTGTTTTTTGTATTTTTTTTATTCAACTATACGTCTTTCTTCATTTAATCAGCATTTTCTTCTTTTAATACAAATTCTTTTTGCTGACGATTAAAATAATAATGTTCTACATCGGCATTGCCATAGATCAGATTAAAACTGTTGGGTAAGCCACGATGTAAGCGGTAAGAAATTGCTGTTCCAGCATGAATGTCCAGCACAGGATGGGCTGCCCCCAAGTGATAAATCTGGTTCAGGTCATATACGGCCGATTGATGCAGATGACCATGCAACAGGCCGTTTAAACCACTCTGACTCCAGGATTCTAAAGCCATACGTCCCAGCATTGGACAATCCTTGATGCCATGTGCATTATTCGGAGGCGTATAAAATGGCTGGTGCGCAACGATAAGTTTGATTTTATCCTTAGGCGCCATCATCAGCCTTTGATCAATTTGCTGAATTTGCTCCAGGGAAATGTGCCCTCGGGTATGATAACGCCGCCTTATACTATTCACGCCAATCAGATAAAAATGCGCAGTTTCTAATACGGTTTCCATATGACCGAAGAAAATTTTATAGCGGGTAAAAGGAGTGAATATTCGGTTCCAAACATGATACAGCGGAATATCATGATTCCCCGGCACCACCAGATAAGGCAGGTTTAAACTTTCCAAAAACTGTTTGCAATCATAAAACTGCTTATAACGGGCGCGTTGAGTTAAATCCCCACTAACTACTACAGCCTCCAAAGGATGTTGCTGACAAAATAAACGGATTGCAGCCATGCAGGCCGGCTTTTCCGTACCAAAATGCAAATCAGACAGATGTAGAATCATAAGGAACCATTATTTTTAATGCATGCTTACGGACGGAAATATGAAGTGGCGGCTGCATTTCCACGATTTCGCCATCCAGAGCAAGTGTGAGCTTTTTGGCTTTGGAATGGATTTGAACATTTTCGGCGGAAAAGCTGTATACATCTGGCGCATGATCGAGATTGCCCCGAATCAACTGCAATAAGATTTTAAATAACGTGCGTTTATCACTTTTTGCCACCACAACGCCGGCTACTTTTCCCAATTCAACACTTTTGGCAATACGTAAATTCATCTCTGCAAGTTGCAATTGATTATTGCCAAAAAAAATCAGCGGGGTTTTGACCGGATATTTTTTACCATCAATTTCTACTTCAAGTTTCAGCTCTTTGCGGTCGCGAATCATCACATCTAATGCTGACGTATAGGCATGCAAAGCCAGGCGGCCAAAACGCCGGTTATAGATTTCACGCCTTTGGATGAATAAAGGATAAAGCCCCAAACTGGCATTATTTAAATAGATATGATCATTAATTTGAGCCACATGCACTTTCCGAACCTGTCCCTTGGCAATGACTTCAGCAGCTTTTAACAGATCAAGCGGAATATGCAGTAAGCGGGCCACATAATTAAAGGTTCCCAATGGGAAGATCCCCATTGGGATTTCGGTATCCATCAGTTTGGTTGCAACCGTATTTAAGGTGCCGTCCCCACCAGCAGCCACCACAATGCCAATTTCTTCAGCTTCTAGATGGCGCGCAATTATTTTGTCCATAAACCTGTTAAAATCTGTTTCGGCACTGATTTCAAATGCTTGAATTTCATAACCATAAGCGGTTAAATTTGTCATAAGTTGTTCATAGATTTCATCTTTATTGGCGGCATGAAATCCTGATTTTTCATTATAGATAAGAGACAAAGGCTTTAAAGGAACTGACATTTTCTCTACTTTTTTGAAGCAATTGCTCTAATTTTGTCCAAATTATCAACAAATGAAAGACTCTTTATGTAAAATTTGAATGACCAGCATTTATTAAATCAATAATAAGACTCATCAAAATAATATGAGTAAGATATTGTTTATAAAAATAATAAATTAAATAAATATTACTCATAAATTTAATAAATGAATGAATCACAAAACCTATTAAACTTTAACTTGTTGTTTTTTATTAATTAAAAATAAAAACATAGAATATTCCAATCTAATTCAGGCACTTCTTTAGTCTTATTTTTTTTATGATTTTATGCTTTAATACAGCCACTTTTTT
>NZ_DJDC01000067.1:0-171 GCF_002430855.1 Acinetobacter sp. UBA5934
TCCTGATCATTTTCTAAAAAAAGTTGCAGTACCTCTGGAGTAATTTCAGGATGAAATTGAAATCCCAAGACATTTTTTCCAATTTGATACATTTGATTGCGACAAATATCATTTTCAGCCAGATGAATCGCCCCTCTCGGAATTTCAAACGTTTCACTATGCCATTGCATG
>NZ_DJDC01000067.1:350-781 GCF_002430855.1 Acinetobacter sp. UBA5934
TTTCACTATGCCATTGCATGACTTTAAATTGTTCCGGCAACACAAAGCACTCGTCAGGCACATGCTGAACCCTACGTACCTCGGTCAACCCTAATTCTTGCTGTTCATTGCGTCTGACCGCTGCCCCCAAAGCATTGGCAATCAACTGCCCCCCTAGACACAACCCAATGGCTGGCTTTCCCATTGACAAGTAACGTCTGATCCAGCGTTTTTCCACCTTTAACCAGGGATAATTAGCTTCATCATTCACACTCATTGCCCCACCCATGATGATGAGTAAATCAACATCTTCTACTTGTGGTAAAGCTTCTATATCCAGCGGTCGATCCACGGGTAAAGCAAAAAATTCCGTTGCACTAATTTTAGCTTGGTGCTGTTTTAAAAATTGATAACAACTGCCGAACCCTTCACCAGCAATATGCTGAAAATAA
>NZ_DJDC01000067.1:860-7319 GCF_002430855.1 Acinetobacter sp. UBA5934
ATGCTGAAAATAATGTACTTTCAAATGCGACTTCATGCGCCTCCGCCTATTGTTCTAGCACTGCTATAGGTTTAGCAAGAATGAAGCCAACTTTATGTTCGTATTAACGTTTCTATACATTTCGGCATTTATATAGCCTAATTGCTGCGTTTCTCTTAAGCTAAGAGCAATTTTGATACAACTTAGAGCTGCATCTTGAAAAAAAATCCTCAAACCGCCCTGATTCATGCACCACGAAAAGCCCCCCAATATATTTCTACTGTTCAACCTCCCTTGTTTCGTGCATCGACCATTATTTTCAATAACACCGATGCACTGTTTAATCGCCATTGGAGCGATGACTATGACTATAGTTATGGCACGCATGGCACGCCTACCACCTTTACTTTAGGCGATAACATTGCGCAGATCGAAGGTGGACAATATTGCCTGCTCGCGCCAAGCGGTTTATCGGCAATTAACCTGGTGAATTCCTGTTTCTTAAGTCAGGACGATGAAGTCTGGGTTGCAGATAACATCTATGGACCAAATATGGAACACCTACGTAACCTGGAAACGCGTTATGGCATTACAGTAAAAGTCTATAATTCAATTGATGCGACGACTTTCCAGCCTACCGATAAAGCCAAACTGATCTGGTTAGAAGCAGCAGGTTCCGTCACGTTGGAATTTCCCGATTTAACCGGGCTGGTGAAAAAAGCCAAAGCGCACAATATTCTGACCGCTCTGGACAATACCTGGGGTGCAGGGTTGGCTTTTAATGCCTTTGATTTTGGCGATGAGCATTTGGCAGTGGATATGACTGTGCACGCGCTGACCAAATACCCAAGCGGTGGCGGTGACATCTTGATGGGTTCTGTGGTGACCCGTAACAAAAAACTGCATCACCAGTTATTCCGCATGCATGCCATTCAGGGCATTAGCGTATCAGGTGATGATGTGGCACAGGTACAGCGCAGTCTGGCATCCATGCAACTGCGTTATCAGCATCAATCCCAAAGTGCTCTAACCTTATTGGCCTGGTTAAAACAGCAAGCTGAATTTGTACAGGTGTTACATCCTGCCGATGCTGAATCCGCAGGACATCAACATTGGAAAGAAATTTGCAAGCAAGAACACAGTGCCGGTCTGGTTAGCGTGATTTTTAAAGCTGAATATAGTTTAGAAGATATTCGAAGATTCTGCGATGCACTGGAACTGTTTAAGCTGGGCTTTAGCTGGGGTGGGCCGGTCAGTCTGGTCATGCTATATAACTTAAAAGACATGCGTGTGCTGGAACATTCACACTTAAAAGACGGCTTGCTGGTTCGTTTCTGTATCGGACTGGAACATCCGGAAGATTTAGTTCAAGATATTCAGCATGCACTAGAACAAATGAAAAAACTTAAAAATGAATAATAAATAACAGGAAAAGCTATGGGTACACCAATCGTTATTGCAAAGAAAACTGCCGATCCCACACAAGACATTGTTTTACATTCACAGTTTGCCAACCGTCATGGTTTGATTGCCGGAGCGACTGGAACCGGGAAAACCGTGACCTTAAAGGTATTGGCAGAAAGTTTTTCCCGTATCGGTGTACCTGTTTTTCTCGCCGATGCCAAAGGTGATGTTTCCAGCCTAGCCAAAGCAGGCGAAAGCAACCCGAAATTTGATGCACGTATCAAAAGCTTAAATATTGAATCAATTCCCTTTGCCGCATCTCCCGTGGTGTTTTGGGATTTGTTCGGCGAGCAGGGTCACCCGATTCGCACCACAGTTTCTGAAATTGGACCGCTATTACTGGCGCAAATGCTGAATCTGAATGATACCCAGGAAGGTGTGCTTTCCGCATTGTTCCGTATTGCCGATGATCAGGGTTTATTGCTGATTGACTTCAAAGACTTAAAGTCGATGCTGACTTATGTCAGTGAACATGCAGCCGAATTTAAAGCGGAATATGGCAATCTTTCACCGGCAAGTTTAGGCGCCATTCAACGTACTTTACTGGCATTGGCCGATCAGGGCGGTGACAAATTCTTTGGTGAACCTGCATTAGACATCATGGATTTTATCCAGACCGATAGCCAGGGACATGGCAACATCAATTTACTGGCTGCAGATCAACTGATGAACACACCCAAACTGTACGCCACTTTCCTGCTGTGGATGTTGTCTGAACTATTTGAACAGCTGCCTGAAGTCGGTGATATGGATAAACCGAAACTGGTGTTCTTCTTTGATGAAGCGCATTTACTGTTTGATAATGCCAGTGCTGCACTCCAAGAGAAAATTGAACAGGTGGTGCGCCTGATTCGTTCCAAAGGTGTCGGCATTTACTTTGTCACGCAAAATCCGCTGGATTTACCGGAAAGCGTATTGGGCCAACTCGGCAACCGGGTGCAGCATGCCCTTCGCGCCTTTACTCCCAAAGATCAAAAAGCAGTCAAAACTGCAGCAGATACTTTCCGTGCCAATCCTGAATTTAAAGTCGATCAGGCGATTACCGAACTGGGCGTCGGTGAAGCGCTGATTAGTTGTCTGGATGAACAAGGCACGCCACAAATGGTCGAGCGTGGCTGGGTCATGCCACCCCACTCTTCCTTTAGCCCGATTACTCCTGAAGAACGCAAAGTTCTGATCAGCAGCAGTGTGATTGCAGGCATTTATGAACAGAACCTGGATCGTGAAAGTGCCTTTGAAATGTTGCAACAGAAAGTTGAGCAGCGTCAGCAACAGGCTATGACTGATGAGCAAGCCAAACTACAGGCTAAACAACAAGAAACCTTAGCCAAGCAACAAGCCAAAGAAGCAGAAACTTATGCCAAGCAGCAAGCCCGTGAGCAAGAGCGCTTGGCACGCGAGCAACAAAAAGAGGCTGAACGCGCAGCAAAACAATGTGAAAAATTCACTCAGGATATTGTGGGAAATTTCGCCAAAAGTGCTGCACGCAGTCTGGGTGGCAGTACAGGACAAAAGATTGTTCGCGGTTTACTGGGTTCGCTGTTTGGTAAGCGATAATTTAATAATCTGATTAACAATGAACAAATTATGGGATATTCTTATATTCCATAATTTTTTTATGGTTTTATCATGTAACCCTATTGTAAAAGCAGTTTATAAAATGTATTTTAAATACATCTTATAACTCAGATAGAACTTACAACATGACTCCACAACACATCGAACTCGTAAAATCAACTGTTCCTGTACTACGTGAAAACGGCGTTGCACTGACTAGTTATTTCTATAACCGCATGTTGACCAACAATCCAGATCTTAAAAATGTTTTTAACCTGGATCATCAAAGTACTGGCCGTCAGCCACGTGCTCTTGCTGCAGCAGTATTGGCTTATGCAGAACATATTGAAAATCCGGGCGTACTGGCGAAAGCGATTGAACACATCACCACTAAACATGTCAGCCTGGATATTCAGCCAGAACAATATGCCATTGTAGGTGATAACTTACTGAACTCGATTAGTGAAGTTTTAAATGTGCCGATGGATTCTGATCTGATTGCGGCCTGGAAAGAAGCTTATATGCAATTGGCAGGCATTCTAGCTGGGATGGAAAAACAAAAATATGAAAGTTTGGCTGCACAAAATGGCGGTTGGGCTGGATGGCGTGCCTTTGAAATTGCTGCAGTTGAAGCAACTGACAGCGGCAAACGCTTTACTTTAAAAGCACAAGATGGCCAGCCTGTTGTGGGTGCTGAAACAGGTAGCTATATTTCAGTTAAAGTTCAAGTGCCTGGACATAATATTCAACAGCCGCAACAATTTACTTTTGCTGAGACCCAATCAGCAGATCAATTTGTTTTTGATGTAAAACCTGAAGTCAATCATACAGAATATTCTGTTGCCAACATTTTGCTTGAAAATTACAAAGCTGGTGATGTGGTTCAGGTTTCTGCACCGGTTAAAGGCTAAGCACTTAATAAGTAATTAATTTTGTATTATTGAAAGTTCCTTTCGGGGGACTTTCAAGTTACTCTATCTATCTTTCTCCACCCTTTAAAGACTTCATGCAACTTAATAAATTTACTGATTATGCCCTGCGAGTTTTAATGTATATTTCCCAGCCTAGGGATATGCCTTATACCATCGCGGAAATTGCTCAGGATCTGCATGTTTCTCAAAATCATTTAGTGAAAATTGTGCACTTTATGGGCAAACAGGATTGGCTGATTACGACCCGCGGCAAAGGTGGCGGCATCCGGCTCAACCCGCAGGCGCTTGAACTGAACCTCGGTCAGATCGTACGCATCCTGCAAGGTGAAAACCAGATTGTAGAATGTAATACTCCACCCTGCGTACTGCGCAGTCAGTGTGGACTAAAGGGTATTCTAGATCAGGCTTTGGAGCAGTTTTATCTTAGTTTGGACCAATATACGCTGGGACAAGTGTTAAATACTGCACCCGCTGCAAAGTACACGACCCACTCTCCTATTCAGATGATCAATCTTTAATTCCCTGTCTTTCGCTTGCAAAGTTCGCTTGCCTGAACGACTTCCTTTATAATGTGTGCTTGTAGATCATTTATTGAAGTTGAGTTATGCATCACAGCAGAGGAAAATCCAAAAACAGTAAGACAGCCAATGCGCCTAAGCAAAAGATCAGCTATGAGAAAAAAGTTGATCCTGCCATTACTGAGTACTCTGTTCGCGCGTTGAACTGGTTGCGTAAAGCCGAATTTTTAATGAGTGCACCGAAGCTAAGCCTGTGTGTTGAAGACACTGGCTATGAAGTGGCATTTGCTGGACGCTCAAACGCCGGGAAATCTAGCGCCATTAATGCCTTAACTAACCAAAAGCAGTTGGCACGTGCCTCTAAAAAACCCGGTCGTACCCAAATGATCAACTTCTTTAGCCTCGGTAATCCAGACCAGCGTCTGGTCGATTTACCAGGTTATGGTTATGCCGCTGTACCGGAATCCATGAAAATTGTGTGGCAAAAAGAGCTGGAAAACTATCTGATTCATCGTCAGAGTTTGCAAGGTCTGGTGCTGCTGATGGATATCCGCCATCCGCTGCAACATTTTGATGTGATGATGCTGGAATGGGCTTATTCACGTAAATTGTTCGTACATGTATTGCTGACCAAATCAGACAAACTGAATCGTGGGCCGGCATCAAAAGCCTTACAGGAAGTAAAAGCGGCATTGAAAAAGATGAAGCTTGATTTCTCCATTCAATTGTTCTCCTCACTGAACAAGCAAGGTCTGGAAGAATTGGCCAGCGTGATGGGTGGCCGATTGAACTTTACCCTAGAGCAATCCGCACAATTTGATCTGGACAGCATCCCTGAAGCCACTGCCGATGAACTCAATGATCTGGATGAACCTCTCGAATCTTTAGAAGTATTAGAGGACGAGTGCGAAACCGAAATTGCTGAAGATGCCACCGATGCAAGCCGACAAGCTGATTGATCGGGTCTGATTGAGCCAGATTGTCCGACCAAAATCATCATCAATTGATATTCCAGTGTCCTGTATTGCTAATCACAATGCGGGACATTTTTTTCATACTGACCTTAAGTAAAACAATAAGGACTGTATGATGAAACTTCTCTCCCGTTTAAAAAACTCCAGACTTGGCTCATCCATTGCCTATCATATTCACCCGCGTAAAGTAAAATTCCAGTGGCAGGACACCCAGATTGATTGGATTCCAAATCAGCCTTATGTCAGCTATTTCATTAATGAAATTAATATGATTTTGCCTGCCGGCGAATTCTGGTTCTGCCGTTTGTATAACAAGGTTTTGCCGAAAATTCAGGATGAAAAACTGAAACAGGATGTACAAGCCTTTGTCCGTCAGGAAGCCATGCATGCACAGGCACACAACTCGGCCAATAAAGAATATTTAACCGTACGCAACATTGATATCCAGCGTAATCTGGATGTAATGAATTTCCTGTTCACCAAATTACTTGCCGATCAGCCTTTAGGTTTAAAAGTTCCTCAATTGCTTGAACATCAATGGGACCTGTTCCGACTTGGGATTATCGCCACCGTGGAACACATGACCTGCGTGCTGGGGAAATATGCGCTGTACAACCAGGAGTGGGAAAAACTGGGCGCTGATCCGGCTATGCTGGATCTGATTAAATGGCACGGCGCAGAAGAAATTGAACATCGCACGGTTGCCTTTGATTTGTACCGTCATTTAGGTGGCGGCTATATTGCCCGTTATTATTTAAGCGTGATTGTCATTGTGGCGGTGATTGGTTTATGGGTCGATGGGACTGCTCATCTGCTCAAGCAGGATCCACGTTTTCAGTCTATCCGCCCTGCGGTATACAAACCATGGATCTGGCGTGAATGGTATGCCATTGCCCAGCGTGACAACAATTTAATGCCAAGTCCATTTTGGCTGGTTTCACAACAACTGGGTTATTTGATGCCGTGGTACGATCCACTGCACGAAGCCAAAACTGAAGATGCCATTGCTTACCTGAACCGCTCCCCTGCTGCCAA
>NZ_DJDC01000067.1:7425-8526 GCF_002430855.1 Acinetobacter sp. UBA5934
TACCGCTCCCCTGCTGCCAAACGTGCAGCCAAACTCAAAGTGGTCTAGTCATTTATCTAGCCATTCTTTGGCACTTAAATGCCAATATACAATTTCCACACAGTAGGGCTTTATGCCCTATTTTTGATTTGTTTTAAGATAAAAGCAGATGTAAACAACTACAAGGAAACTGCATGCGAGCACGGATTTCAGTCATTACTCTGGGCGTGCGTGACCTGGAAGCATCTTTGCATTTTTATCGTAAAGGTTTGGGCTTCGCCAGTGAAGGAATCACGGGGCAGGAATTTGAATATGGCGCTGTGGCCTTTATTGAACTGCAATCAGGTCTGAAACTGGCGTTATGGCCGCAAAGCAGCATTCAGCATGATACCGGGCTGGAGTCCAGCCCGATGTGTCCGACGCAAATGATCTTGGGACATAATGTCTATAGCTCACTGGAAGTCGATCAGGTCATGGCTCAGGCAGCACATGCCGGCGCCAGAATCATTAAACCCGCACAGGCCACCTTTTACGGCGGCTATGTGGGTTATTTTCAAGACCCCGACGGTCATGTCTGGGAAATTGTGTTTAATCCCAGCTGGGAAACGGATTAGGACACTTCCGGTTCACGGCTATAACGATCCACCACCACACTAATCATCATATCTCCCTGAACATTGACCACGGTACGAACAGTATCCAGCAAACGGTCAATCGGCAGCAAGATTGCAATCGCTTCCGCCGGCAGACCGACTGATTGCAAGACCATAATCATGGTCACCATACCTGCACTTGGAATTCCTGGCGCACCCAAAGAAGCAATCATGGCGGTTGCACAGACAATCAGTTGCTGACCGATACTTAAATCCAGCCCCATCAGGTTGGCAATAAACAAAGCCGCGGCAGCTTCATACAACGCCGTACCATCCATGTTGAGCTGAGTGCCCAAAGGAATCACAAAGCCTGCGGTTTGTGGACGTACCTTTAAATTTTCCTGCGCGCATTTCATCGACAAGGGCATGGTGGCCGAACTGGAACTGGTCGCAAATGCGGTAATCAGCGCAGCTCCTGTCCCTTTAAAGAAGGTAATCGGACTCATTTTGCCAAAAATCCACAGCAATA
>NZ_DJDC01000057.1:0-8675 GCF_002430855.1 Acinetobacter sp. UBA5934
GTAAACTGTGTGCGCATTATCTAAATTTCAACGAATAGCGTCAAGCCCTTTATTTTACGAGTGTTCAGAGTTTGAGCGTTTTAAAATTTTTCAGTTAATATTTAAACAAAATGGCTATTTATTCATGCTATTTTCTGATTGAGCCGCAAAATTAAAACCATGAAAGATTGAGATAAAAATGAAACCATGCAAATTCATCGCTCTCGCTTTAACGACCTTCTTCAGTACTTCCTGCCAGGTAATTTCTCCCATATTCGTCGATTATAATGGGGTACGCATGGACGTGGCACGATGGATCAACAATCAACAGCTTTTGACCCTGCAGCAAAAACGCAGCCTGGTACAGCTAAGTAAAGCGCAGCAAAATCTATATCGTATTGAGCAGATTCCAGAAGACCAGAAACTAGCGGTTGCTACACAAAACCAGATTGCGCTGCACTGTGCATTTTTACATTTAACTGAAAATAAAATCGGTCAATTGCAATCAATCGTTTTTGGGCAGAACCGGAAGCACGAAATTCTGCAATACTATGAGCGGCAGTTCCCGCAGGTTAAACTGGCTGCCAGTGCGATTCAATGTGAATAATCTATGTTAAAGACAAATTTTACACATAAAAAAAGACCACGCTTTTAGAAACGTGGTCTATGAAAATGGTGGCTATGACGGGACTTGAACCTGTGACCCCCGCATTATGAGTGCGGTGCTCTAACCAACTGAGCTACATAGCCAAAACTGTGCGCGTATTATCTATTTCAGGTAACCTTCTGTCAAGAAATATCACGCAATAATTGTAAAAAATTTAGTGAAGTGAGCCGATAAGCCGGGTTCTGTCGTGAACGATCATTCCTCTAGGCGCACAATCACTCGTACGCTCAAGCGACCTACCCGAATCCAGCACGGGCCGTGCCTGAAGGATTCCTATTTGGTCTTGCTTCTGGTGGGGTTTACCTTGCCGTGAACTGTTACCAGACACGCGGTGCGCTCTTACCGCACCCTTTCACCCTTACCATCTCTCTTGGTTTCCCCAAAGGGAAATTGCAAAGATGGCGGTCTACTCTCTGCTGCACTTGCCGTCGGCTTCCACCGCCCAGGCGTTACCTGGCACCCTGCCCTACGAAGCCCGGACTTTCCTCCCCTGCTTCAATCACGGAGATCTCCACAGCAGCGATCGTCTGGCTCACTTCGGGGCGTATGCTAACAAATTTCCGCACTAATTACTGATGCTTTTTTGTGCAATCAGCTTTTTATATTTTTCCATCAGTTCATCTTGTGATTCCACATGCTCAGGATTAAGCGGAATACAGTCGACTGGACAGAACAATTGACACTGCGGTTGATCATGATGCCCAACGCATTCGGTACATAAATCCGGGTGAATTTCATAAATGACTTCACCCATGAATATCGCCTCATTCGGGCACACCGGCTCACAGACATCACAATTGATGCATTCATCGGTAATATATAAAGCCACGCTACCAACCTTGCTGTTGTTTCCGCTTAAAGGCTTCAACTACAGCTTGAGGAACAAACTGCGCGACATCACCATTTAAGCGTGCAATTTCACGTACTAAAGTAGATGAAATAAAAGAATATTGCTCTGACGGAGTTAAGAACACCGCTTCAAAACTTGAATCGAGGCGGCGGTTCATGTTGGCCAGTTGAAATTCGTATTCAAAGTCAGATACGGCGCGTAATCCACGTAACACCGCTGTGGCCTTTTGTTCATGGAAAAAATTGACCAACAAGCCATCAAAGCCGACAAATTCTACATTCGGCAAGTGACTTAACGATTTTTTCGCCAACTCCACTCGCTCTTCTAGACTAAAGACTGGATTTTTATGATGACCAATAGCAATCGCCACTACAACTTCATCAAACATTTTCGCCGCACGTGACACCAAGTCGATATGTCCATTGGTAATTGGATCGAATGTGCCTGGATAAATGACGCGAGATTTAGTCATCCATTTTTACTCTAGTTTTTAGTAGAACCCTATTTTAGCAAAAACTTATTTTTTTAGTGAACAATCTCCTTAATTTTGAAAAAACTTCACCTCAGAGCGAGTTTGAGGCAAAATAGAGTCAATCTTGGAATATGCGTATTATGTCGAAATCAATCGTAGTTAAAAAAAATACTGGTGGCACTATTGCGCAGAACAAGCGTGCTCGCCATGATTATTTTATTGAAGAGAAATTCGAAGCTGGGCTGTCCTTACAAGGCTGGGAAGTCAAGTCCTTGCGTGCTGGACGGATGACTATTACCGAAAGCTATATCTTGTTTAAGAACAATGAAGCATTTTTATTTGGTGCGCAAATCCAGCCCTTGTTATCCGCGTCTACCCATGTCGTGCCTGAAGCAACCCGTACACGTAAATTGCTGCTTTCACGCCGTGAAATCGAAAAACTTTTAGGTGCGGTGAATCAGAAAGGTTATGCCTGTGTACCGTTGGCCTGTTACTGGAAAGGTCCTTTGGCCAAACTGGAAATTGCTTTGGTGAAAGGTAAACAGTTACACGATAAACGTGCGACTGAAAAAGACCGGGACTGGCAACGCGACAAGGCCCGGATTTTACATAAATAATTTTATGATTAAAAAAAACCTCCAGCTGGAGGTTTTTTATTTCTGAAAAAATCTGAACTTATTTGATTTTGTTCACTAACAATGCCAGGTACTCGCCAAACCATATGGCTGTATCCAAGTCCCCTTGCGGTGGTGTCACTTCTACCGGTGCATTATCCGACTGGGTCATTAAACCTAAAAAACCCGACATCCGGTTCAGGTCCTGCGAACCACGTCCGGTCGGCATGAGCGGCAGACCCGCCCATAGCATGCCATGTTGCATGGCAAACAAATTGATCTGTTGCAATACCGCCAGCTTGTCACCACTTAATCCGCCGCCATTGGTAAAACCTGCTGCAATCTTGCCTTGCCAGCTGCGCGCCAACCAACGTTTGGAAGACTGTTCCATAAACAGTTTCAAGGCTGAGGTAAGACTTCCCATATAGGTCGGACAACCGAATATAATGGCATCAGCCTGATCCAGAACATCCCAATCCACCTGCTCGATGTTCATGCAATGCACCTGAACACCAGTTTGTTTGGCGCCTTGAGCAATAAAAGAAGCAACCTTTGCAGTATGTCCATATGGGCTGTGATAAACGATGGCGAGAGATTTCGTGGATAAAGACATATCAATAAAAGCAGTAGATTTTAAGCAAGTTTAGCAGTTTCAAGCCATAAACACGAATGTCGCCATGCGACCGGTTTTGGCTTCACGGCGATAGGAAAAATATTCGTCTGCCTGTGTGTAAGAGCATTGATCGCCTCCCAGCACAACATCAACACCCTGTTGCTTTAAGATCAATCTTGCAATCGCGTACAAGTCAGCATAAAACTTATCCGCTTTTTCACCCGCTTGAAAAGCACTTTCCAGTTCCGGGTATTTTGAGCAAAAAGCCAATTTAACTTCTGCACCAATTTCAAAACAGGGCTGGCTAATGGCAGCGCCCAGCCATGCCCAGGTCGGTCGATTTTGCATGGCCGCAATGGTATTTTCAACGATACCACCCGCCAGTCCACGCCAGCCGGCATGGAGATTCGCGATTTCCGTTCCGTGTGCATTACCAAGCACGACAGGCAAACAGTCTGCAGTCATCATCATTAGGGCATGTGCTTTACGCTGGGTCACCAGACCATCACCTTCCAGTGCCTGAAAAGGAATGTCTTCATTGAGGGTATGACAGATGGTGCTGTGCGTTTGCGTCATCCAGGTCACTTTATCGACGCCGAATTCCGCAAACTCTTCAAGCAACGCCATACGGTGCTGCTGAACCCGTTTTGCATCATCATGGACATGCAATGCCAAATTAAATCCTGCAAGTTCAGGTTGAGCCGAGGCCAGCGTTTTTTCATGATGCACTCGCGTCTGCCCAACAAATACACCTTGTGGAAGTCCTTGAACAAATTGCATGCCTATTTCCTTATGCTTTTCCCGATGATTCATACCCAGCACTAAAACTGCTTAGTAGGCTTTATTTTCACTACGCAGCACTTCAACCAGTTGCGCAAAATCTTCAGGCCAAGGTGCATCAAACATCATTTCTTCACCGCTACGTGGATGAATCAATCCAAGTTTTGAGGCATGCAAGGCCTGACGTTTGAAATTGCGCAAGGTATCGCTCAGAAGTTCTGAAGCGCCTGCAGGCAAACGGACACGACTCATATAGACTGGGTCACCGACTAGACCAAAGCCAATATAACTAAAATGCACACGAATCTGATGGGTACGACCAGTTTCCAAACGCGCCTGTACGCGGGTGAAATGCTGGAAACGCTCTTTCACGTTATAGTGGGTCACAGCATCCTTCCCGCCCGGTAAAATAGTCATTTTCACGCGATCAACCGGATGACGTTTAATTGGCTCATCAATGGTACCGCCAGCAATGATATTGCCGTATACCACCAGGTCATATAAACGATATACCGATTTCTTCGCCAGTTGCTTGCTTAAAGAAAACTGTGCTTCCAGATTTTTTGCCACTACTAGCAAACCGCTGGTGTCTTTATCAATACGGTGTACCAGACCAGCACGTGCCAGTTCGGCAGATTTTGGGTAATGATAAAGCAAGGCATTCACCAGTGTGCCGGAAGAATTACCAGCGCCCGGATGCACCACCATACCGACCGGTTTATTGATAACGACTATATCGTCATCTTCATACACCACATCTAATGGAATATTTTCCGGTAAGCTTCTGGTTTGTACTTCCAGCTCAACATCGAGCGTTAACAGCTCATTGCCTTCACACTTGTACTTTGGTTTGACAGTGTTACCATTTACCAACAAATGGCCATCTTTCAGCCACTGCTTCAGTTTTTCACGGGAAAAATCATTCCAGACCAGAGCTGCAACTTGGTCGATACGTTGGCCCAAATAGCTTTCATCCAATTGAAATTGCAACGATAAACGGGTTGCAGTTGAGTCTGAAGTATGGTTATCTGCATCCTCAGAATCTTCAAGTAAATTGAAATCAGTTTCAGGGAAATTAGAATTAGAAGATTGTGCTTGACTCATTTGCTCATTCAGACAAAAGTGGTTTAATAGCGCAATTGTAGCTCATTGCCAGTATTAACAGAGGAATTTTTATGTCGTTACCACGTTATAAAATGACAATGCTTGCTTTATCTTTAGGCGTTGCGTCGGCAATAGTGGGCTGTAGCAGTAATCCAAAGAAAGATGTTGTGGACACAGGACCGCAGTCTAGCGAGCAAGTTTATATTCAAAAAGCAGAAAAAGCCCTTGAACGCGGACAATATACCGATGCGGCCAAACATCTTGAAGCCATAGATACCTATTACCCGACAGGTGACTATGCGCAGCAGGCACAACTGGAATTGTTGTACGTTAAATTTCAACAAAAAGATTATGAAGGTGCAATTGCCCTTGCCGAACGTTTTATCCGTTTAAATCCGCAGCATCCTAATGTGGACTATGCCTACTATGTTCGTGGCGTGGCGAATATGGAACAGAACTATGATGGTCTATTGCGCTATACCTCTTTAAAACAGTCACACCGTGATGTCAGTTATTTAAAAGTCGCTTATCAAAACTTTGTCGATTTCATCCGTCGCTTCCCTTCCAGCACTTATGCGGTAGATGCAGCACAGCGCATGAAGTTTATTGGTAATGAACTTGCTGAGAGCGAAATGAATGCAGCACGTTTCAATATTAAACGTAAAGCATGGCTCGCTGCTATTGAGCGCTCGCAATGGGTGGTTGAACATTATCCACAAACTCCGCAAGTACCTGAAGCTTTAGCAACCATGGCTTATGGTTATGATAAGCTGGGTGATCAACAGACTTCACAGCAATACATTGAAGTTTTAAAACTGAATTATCCGCATCTGGTTAAATCTGATGGTAGCGTGAATATGCGCGCTGCACATGATGAAGGCAGTTGGTTTAACCGTGCCACTTTAGGTGTGTTTGGCCGTGAAGCAAAAACCTCGACCGAGGCAGAGCAACAGCAAATTTCAGAACAGTCTGAAAAGCGCAGTCTCACCAATCGTTTAAGTTTTGGTTTGCTGGATCGTCCTAAAACTGAAAGCAGCATTCCTCCTGCACCAGAGCAACAGCCTGAACCAGAAGCATCAACCGAAGCGCCAGCATCACAATAAGCTCGGCTTTCAGTCGCATTTTCATGAAGGGCAAGTTATCATACTTGCCCTTTTGTTATTTGAATGCGTCATATTGATCATTTTGCGCAAAAGGTATACAAATTAACTTTTAACCGATGACGCAATTTTAACTTGCGTACATTCTGACAGCTCATTTGTCCGTCATTTAGATAGATTACAACCCGATTGCATACCTATGGCTATTCCTCAACACACGATTGATCAAATCCTGGATCGTACCGATATTGTCGATCTGATTGGTCAGCGCGTGAAACTCAAGAAAACCGGTCGCACCTATTCAGGTTGCTGCCCTTTTCATCAGGAAAAATCGCCATCTTTCCATGTCTATCGTGACAAGCAATATTTTCACTGTTTTGGCTGTCAGGCCAACGGCAATGCCATTCGTTTTTTAATGGACATTGACGGGCGTAACTTTATTGATGTGATGAAGGATCTAGCGAGCCGCACCGGAATTGAACTGCCTAAAGACAATAACGACAGCAATAAAATTAAATATAAACGTGAAGCAGCAAAACCTGCTCCAAAAACACCACCTCAACAACAAACGAAAAGCACAAGTACTCAAACGCCAAATGCCGTGCCTGTAGCAAATTTTGACCCTTTTGCAGAATTTCAGGCGCAAGAAACCGAATATTATGGCGATCCATTTGCATCCTTTGAACAGATGCCAATGGAAGAAACGGCGCAAGATGGCAACCTGTTTGATCTGCTGGAAAATATTGCCCAATATTATCAACGCCAGTTACCGCAAAGTGCCAGTGCCCAGCAATATTTCAAACAACGTGGCTTAAGCGCAGAGACCATTGACTATTGGCGCTTAGGCTATGCACCAGAAGATTGGCAGCACCTTGAAAAAGCCTTTCCACAAGATATCGAAGGCTTGAAACTGCTCGGGCTCATCCGTACCAGTGACAGTGGCCGCGATTTTGACCTGCTGCGTGACCGGGTGATTTTCCCGATCCGTGATGCTAAAGGCCGTGTAGTGGGTTTTGGTGGCCGTGCCTTAAATGACGAAATTAAACCTAAATACATCAACTCGCCTGACTCAGAAGTGTTCCATAAAAACCAGTTGCTGTATGGTTTATATGAAGGCCGCAAACAGAAAGCTCACGACTGGCTGATGGTTGAAGGTTATATGGATGTGATTGCCTTGCAGCAATATGGCATCTCTGGAGCTGTTGCAACACTGGGAACGGCGAGTAATACGGAACATCTGAATATTCTGTTCAAGCAAAATCATCGCATTACCATTGCTTTCGATGGTGATGCTGCCGGACAAAAAGCCGCGCGTCGTACTTTGGAAATTGCCCTACCGCTACTCAATGACGGCCGCGAACTGAAGTTCTTTGTACTGCCGAATGATCACGATCCAGACTCGCTGATCCGCCGTGAAGGCATTGAAAACTTTCACCGTCTCTTACAGCAGGCACCGTTACTCTCCGATTTTGTCTTTGCACATCTCACCCAGAATCATGATGTAACCAAGCCGGAAGGTAAAAGTCAGGTGATGGGTGAATTACGCCAACTGACCGAACTGTTGCCAAAACAGGGTTCGTATCGCTATTTGCTCCAACAATTTTTCCGCGAAAAACTGGGCTTTAACCGTAAATGGCAACCGCAGGTCAACAATGACGCATCCTTAAGCTTTAGCACCAAGATTGATGCTGAAGAATATGTGATTGCTATCCTGATGAATCACCCCTATTTATATATTCATTTTGAACCGCTACGCGCTTTGATTTCTCAGGATCAATTGCTGTTCAAAATCTTAAATATCTTCAATATTATTTTTGATGATTTACCTGATGATACCGAGCTGTCGCAATACTATGTTTTAGGTGCCTGTGCGCCTTATCATCATGACTTGCAACATATTTTGCAGCAAACCAATGTCAGTGATTACACCTCTTCGCCTGAACAGGCGGATAAGCTGGCAGAAGACCTTTCCATCAAACTGCAATATCAATGCCTGCAACAAAAAATCAAATCGAAAAAATTTACCAGCATTGCTGAAATGCGCAATCTAAAACAGAAAATTTATGAGATTGATAAAAAACGCTCGCTTACCCTGCTTGAAGAATAAGTGAGCGCTAGCATCTACTGCTTATGATTCATGTTTGGTTTTACGCCGTTTGGCAAATACCTCTTCCAAATGATCACGCATGGATTCAAAACAAGCCGGATCTTCAGCCTTGGCGGCCTGACGCAGTAAAATAGAGGTTGGATGCAAAAGTTTTTGCGTCAAACGATGTGAAAATTCCCGTAAGACCTGTTCGGCATTTTCACCGCTTTGGATTCGGGTCATTGCCAAAGCCAGTTCTTCTTGTCTGAGGGTTTCACCTTGTTCACGATAAGCCTGAATGGTACTGCTGGCTTTTTTGATTTTTTGCTGGGTCAATAATTCTGTGGCTAACTGATTGACCATCAGCTCTGCTTCAACAGCCGCTTGGCGACGCTGCGCCAGGTTATCGA
>NZ_DJDC01000057.1:8766-9675 GCF_002430855.1 Acinetobacter sp. UBA5934
ACAATGACACTTTGCAGGTCATCGACTCCATACAAATAAACCCCATCTAGGGATTCTACTTTGGGATCAATATCACGTGGAACAGCCAAATCGACCAAAAGCATTTGTTGATAACGCCGTTTTTTTAACGCTGTTTTGACATCTTGATAGGCAATGACCTGATGCAGACTTCCGGTACAGCTTGAAATGACGTCTGCACGGTGCAAATTTGCAGCCAGTTCGGAAAATTCTATAATTTCCACATCAACACGATGGGCGATTTCCTGGGCCAAACTTTCTGCGCGGGCACGGGTCCGGTTACAAATCAGGACTTTCCCCACCCCCATTTCGGCTAAATGTTTTGCCACCAGGCTATTCATTTCACCTGCAGCGACCACCATTACAGTCATTTTTTCTGGCTTGCTAAACACTTGCAATGCCAGCTGGGCAACGGCATAACCCATTGAAACTGCATGACTGCCCACCGCTGTTTCCGAGCGCACCCGTTTCGCGGCATAAAAGGCATATTCAAAAATTTGGTTCAGGTTTGCAGAAACAGTATGTGCATCTTTAGCCAAAGACAGTGCCGATTTTACCTGACCCAAAATTTGCGGTTCACCCAGCATTAAAGAGTCAAGCCCACTCGCCACACGCATCAAATGTGTGACTGCCTGTGCATTTTCATAGCGATATACATGATTAAACAATTGCTTAACATCTAGGCCATTTGCTTCGGCGAGCCAATTCATTACCATGTCTGCATTCTCAGACATGGCATAAACTTCGGTGCGGTTACATGTAGAGACCACAACCATATCATTCAGGTCATGATGTTTGCTTTGCAGGGCAAGCAAGTGCATTAATTTTTCAGGATTAAATGCAATCTGCTCACGCAGCTCTACAGAGGCGGTTTGATGGTTGACACCCAAT
>NZ_DJDC01000164.1:0-13680 GCF_002430855.1 Acinetobacter sp. UBA5934
TAAAACTGTTTAGTGAAGTCATGCTGGAAAATAAAGATTTGCCACTCTTCAAGGAATTCATGCCGCAATTTGCCCAGTTTATGAAATCCCTGAAACAGACAGTTAAAGCGCAAAGTGAAGGAAAGTAAGTAAGTATTCTAAAGGTCATTTATGAAAGAAAATCTCCCAAAATTTCACCCAAAACATCTGGCTTGGCTGATGCCCCTCATCCTGTCAGGCATTATGAGTGGCGCAATTTCTTGCTATAACATGTTCATGAATAAAGGCTTGGTCGATGGCTTTCTATCGCTCTGGTTACATGCATGGGGCATGTCATGGTTAGTGGCATTTCCACTGATTCTGGTAATGCTGCCTTTGGTGCGTAAATTTTTAATGCAATTTGTGGCACTGCCGAATGAATCATTTTCGGAATAAGCCGAATTAATGAGTAGTTTGTTCGAAAATGACCTGTTCAATGATGGTATTAAGCTCAGCGAGGCTTTTCACACCAGCAATGCGTTTCACAACTTGTCCGCGATAAAAAATCAAGGTTGAAGGCAGACCATACACGTTATAGCGCAAAGTTAGAATGGGGGATTGATCTACATTCACTTTGCCGAATTTAATATTGTTATGTCGTGCTGACGTTTGTAGCGCACATTGTTCAAAGATCGGAAAGTTCTGCACGCAAGGCGCACACCAGTCTGCATAAAAGCGAATTACTGCAAAACCATCAAACCATTCATAGTCACTAAAGTTATTTTCATTATATTCGATGAGCTGAAACATACTGTGCCTATTATCAATTTGCTAAATAGTTTTTGAATTATACATAAGTCCATGCTTGTTCATTCCCGGCTGTTTCTATGTTCAAATAGAGCACTAAACATGAAAAGTAATGAATAGATCAGGAATAAACTATGTCACAAGCCACAATGCAACAAGTCATTATCACAGAACCGGGCGGCGTGGATAAACTCGCTTACGAAACTGTTGCAGTACCGGAAGCTAAAGCGGATGAAGTCTTGGTAAAAGTACATGCCTTTGGTATTAACCGTCCCGACATTTTGCAACGTCAGGGTTTATATCCAATGCCTAAAGGGGTAACGCCTGTGCCGGGTCTGGAAGTGGCAGGTGAGGTGATAGCTGTGGGTGCCGATGTTAGCCAGTTTAAAGTCGGCGACAAGGTTTGCGGTCTGACCAATGGCGGCGGCTATGCAGAATATTGCGTGGTGCCTGAAAGCCAGACTTTAAATATTCCTGAAGGTGTAAGCTTTGTGCAGGCGGCAGCAATTCCTGAAACCTTCTTTACCGTATGGGCCAACGTGTTCCAGATGGGTAAAGCCAAAGCAGGGGAAACGGTACTGGTACATGGTGGAACCAGCGGAATTGGAACCACTGCTTTAATGCTGTGTAAATCGCTTGGAATCAAAACTTTTGCCACTGTGGGTTCAGATGAAAAAGTTGCAGCGATTTCTGATTTAACCACGGCTATTAATTATAAGACTCAAGATTTTGAACAAGTCATTAACGAAGCTACTGACAATGGTGGTGTCGATGTGATTCTGGATATGGTCGGTGCGCCATATCTGGAGAAGAACCTGAATCTGTTGCGTCGTGACGGTCGTCTGGTCTACATCGCTTTCTTGGGCGGGGCAAAAGCCAAAGAAGTCAAACTCGGTCAAATCATGATGAAACGTTTGACCATTACCGGTTCAACCATGCGTGCGCGTAATACTGCTGAAAAGGCTGAAATTGCTCAAGGCTTAAAGGAGCATGTTGCGCCGCTGTGGGCAAAAGGGGAATGCCTGCCAATGATTTATAAAACTTTCAAGTTTGACCAGATTCAGGATGCACATACGCTAATGGATACCGGTGAGCATGTCGGTAAAGTTGTGGTGGAAATCATCTAACGATTCCAGCTTTAAATAAAATAAAAGCCAACAGAAGTTTAATGCCTGCCAGTTAAGAAATTGACTGGCATTTTCTTTTTTAAATTCATGACTATAGGTGATATGTGGAAAAGTCATCCGCAACTGTTTGAGACATGAGATGTATTGTACCGCAAGATTAAAAAATGATTGTTTCTGCGAAAAATTTGCGAGTTGATAGTGGCTGACGAATTTTGCGGTGAGGAATATTACTCCGCAAGATGGCTTTGGTCTTACGAAGCAAAGCTTCTCAGGGCGAAACCAAATTGAAAAATGAGCTGCAAGAGTTTGATTTAAAAAGATAAGACTTCGCCATCAATGACTAAAATTAAAGAGTCTATTTCTAAACTCCTTAAGCGATCAGCATTAAACAGATGTTGGCTTTTATTTTGCATGTAATAAAAAATGATAAGTAACTTAAATAAATGTATAGAAAAAAGGTCATAAAGTTTAAAAAATGGTAAAAAATGTCGATTATTCGACACAACCTGTCAGAACCAAGAGATAAATTAAGTTTTAAAATAATCCGACTAAATTGTTTGGTTTTAATTGAAACGTCATGTAATAAAAGGAAGTATATTATGAAAATAGTCTCAGCTCCTTATACACCTGAACATGGCTTACGTGCCTTGAAAAGATTGCATAAAGCCATTATTTGCAATCAGGTACTGCCTTCTAATCTGCATCAGTTTTATAAAGCCATGCTGCATCTGGAGCGTTATGTTGAACGCCTGAATGGTAAAGGCAAAAAAAGCCGTCGGAGACGTTCGGCTAAATAACTCTTTCAAGCAGCGATATTAGCCATAAGTTGGAGAAAATATTCAGAAACACGTTTTTAATTGACGGTATAATTTTTTCATAATTGAATAATTTTACGCGATTTAAGCGTTGTGCTGCAAAGTACAAAGAGGGGTTTTATGAAGGGTAATCCTTCAACACATGAGCGTCTTGCAGAACGTTTGGCCCGTATATTGACGAAGCTTAATGTAGGGCATCAGCTGAGCGTGCACGAATTGGCGCTTGAATTCCGGGTCAGTAGCCGAACCATAGAGCGTGATTTTGATCGTTTAAATTCTTATCTTCCACTTATTCAAGACACTAAAACCAAAAAGTTTTATCTCGATTCTTCCTATTTTGGGCGCTTTAAATTACAGGATATCCAAAATTTTGCCCAGTTGTCTGGCATTCAGAATCTTTATCCTTCTTTAGATATCTCCTTTTTAAGAGAACTTTTCGATAATCGGTCCAATCTGGTTTTTTCTGCTAAAGGCTATAATTTTGAAGATAACACGCAGTATGCTGAACATTTCAAGGTGCTCACTGCAAGCATTCAAAAAAGGCAGCAAATTGCTTTGTTTTATAGAGGTCAAATACGGGTTGTCAAACCCTATCGATTAATTCATCACATGGGCAACTGGTATCTGGCGGCTGTACGCAAGCAGGAGCTGCGCGTTTACCGTCTGGGTCGTATTGAGAAAATGGTCTGTAGCCATCGGCTTTCCTCGTTTGAACATGATCAGGCTGTATTGCAGCAGTTAAAAGATGAGGATGGTATTTGGTTTCAGCACGAAAAACAGGAAGTGGTTTTATCTGTGCATCCGGATGCTGCGATTTATTTTAAGCAACGCCGAATTTTTCCGGAACAAATAATTCTAGAGCAATCGCCAACAGGGGAATTGCTGATTAGCTGTCAGATTCGGCATCAAAAAGAGTTGCATCCATTGGTGCGATACTGGATTCCCTATGTGAAAATCGTCAAGCCTGAACATTTACAGCAAGAATTAGATGATAGTCTACACGGCTATTTAAAATGTGCGCAGTGAAAAAAATCAAAATATTAAACTTCTAGAGGGTAGATATTGTTCAGTATTTATCTTTAAACGCTTATATTTATTTTTAGTGAGCCAGAAATTTCAGACATAAAAAAACCAGCTTTCGCTGGGTTCTTTATTGCACCATTTCAAGAAATATTAAAATGGTGCCCGAGGCCAGACTCGAACTGGCACGCTTTGTGGGCGGGGGATTTTAAATCCCCTGTGTCTACCGATTTCACCACTCGGGCTTTACAAGATTGGAGGCGGAGGTCGGAATCGAACCGGCGTACACGGAGTTGCAGTCCGCTGCATGACCACTCTGCCACCCCGCCATCTCTTGTTGCTGCGTATATTATCAAGCCCTGAAAAAAAAACAATAGTAGATTTATGCAGATGTGCAGAAAAGCAGCATATAACGGAAAATATTTAAATTATTCATGTAGAATGTGCGAAATTGATTCATATCAACACTTGGGAGAAGTGCCGTGGCATTAGTTTTAGATGGTCGTGCATTGGCAAAGCAAATTGAAGCTGATTTGTTGACTCGCGTAGAAGCGTTAAAAGCAAAATCAGGTCGTACTCCAATTCTTGCGACTATTTTGGTGGGTGACGATGGCGCATCTGCAACTTATGTTCGTATGAAAGGAAACGCTTGCCGCCGTGTCGGTATGGATTCATTAAAAGTTGAGCTTCCTAAAGAAACGACAACTGAAGAATTACTTGCTGAAATTGAAAAATTGAACGCAAATCCTGATGTTCACGGTATTTTGTTGCAACACCCAGTGCCTGCGCAAATTGATGAGCGTGCATGTTTTGATGCAATTTCGCTTGCAAAAGATGTAGATGGTGTAACTTGCCTGGGCTATGGCCGTATGGCAATGGGTGAAGCGGCGTATGGTTCTGCGACACCAGCAGGCATCATGACCATTTTGAAAGAAAACAACATCGAAATTGCGGGTAAACATGCGGTAGTTGTGGGTCGTTCTGCAATTTTGGGTAAACCAATGGCGGCAATGCTGCTTGAAGCAAATGCAACCGTAACGATCTGTCACTCACGTACTCAAGATTTGGCGAGCTTTGTGAAGCAAGCAGACATTATTGTCGGTGCAGTAGGTAAAGCTGAACTGATTCAAAAAGACTGGATTAAACCAGGTGCTGTGGTTGTTGACGCTGGTTTCCATCCACGTGATGGCGGTGGTGTCGGTGATATCCAATTGGTAGGCATCGAAGAAATCGCTTCTGCTTATACACCAGTTCCGGGTGGTGTAGGTCCAATGACCATTACCACTTTGATTCGTCAAACAGTTGAAGCTGCTGAAAAAGCTTTGAGTTAATTTAATCCTCCCTAACCCTCTCCTGAGAGGAGAGGGGAATTCATTCTGAAAAATAATGGATGCTCCTTCTCCCTTTGGGAGAAGGTTGGGATGAGGGAAGAAGTCTCAGTGAATTTAGACCTTTCCATAAGCCTCTCCTAAAAGGAGAGGGAATATCTTCAAATTTTTTCAAATTAAAACGAATAAAAATCCAATGAGCTGTACGTTTCAATTTCCCAAAGCCCCAGAACATCTTATTCAAGCCTTGCATGAGGTGATCCCCGGTTGTGACTTGATGGCACAGCAATTGCCTGAAACACCGATTTCACTGTGGCTGATTCCACCGGTATTTCCCACTGATCGCTTGGATGATGAGGTGATTCGTCGCATCTGGAACGATACGCCATACTGGATCTTCTGCTGGGCATCAGGACTTGCAATGGCTCAGTGGCTCTTGGCAGAGCCGCATCATGTGAAAGACAAAGTTGTTCTAGACTTTGGTGCAGGGTCCGGCGTAGTAGCAATTGCTGCAAAAATGGCAGGGGCGAAACGCGTCATTTGCTGTGACATTGATACGGTGAGTTTGGATGCCTGTCGGGCCAATGCGGAGCTGAATCAAGTCGAACTTGAATATCTGGATGATTTATATAAAGCAGAACAGGTGGATGTACTGTTAGCCGCAGATGTGCTCTATGATCAGTGCAACCGCTTTTTCCTGGATGAGTTTTTGAAATTTGCGCCAGAGGTATGGGTAGCAGATAGCCGGGTGAAAAATTTTAGTCATCCAAACTATCAAAAACTGGATGAACGCAGTGCGACCACATGGCCAGATCTGGATGAATCTAAAGAATTTCGTAATGTCAGTTTTTATAAGACGCTATAAATAGCGTCTTATTTTTGTCTAGGTTAGTAAGTTTTAAGAGCAGGTGTAACGCACCACACTCAAGGTACTTGGACGCGCTTCTAAAGCTTGGCGAGTCGCCATATCTTCGTTGTTATACAAATCTGGAGTGTTGCTCAGACTTAAGCTGGTGCGACTCTGACCCAGTTGACGGCCATAGTGTGGTGTCTGTATTTCCGGATTGGCAATTTCACTAATACTAAGTATCGTTAACTGATATTGTTTGTTTAAGCCTAATACTTTTTGACAAGCACGTTGTAACTTCTGTTCATCTACTTTCTGGTTTTGTCGAATGGCCAAAGTATAAGCCAATGTTGCTCGATCTGAAGACTGACTTTCAATTTGATAGCCGACATTACCGTTGTATTGGCGCGGCGTACTTTGACAGGCACTCAGTCCAAGCGCAAGCAAACCTAAACCCAGCAATTGATATCTCTTGTTCATCTTCAAAAGTTCCCGGCGTTATTATTCCATTCAGTATGCCATAAGCCTGTTTTTTTAACGATCTTCGCACTGTATATATCCTATAAAAAAGCTTTCCAAATGTGACCATCTGGAAAGCTTTTTAGATCATAATTCAACCAAAATTGAGTATTTAGTCGTCGGTAATCATGCTGTGTTTTTTGGTGTCTTTCATAAAAATATAAGTAATTAAAGACAAGCCAATCATGAAGGTAATGTAATAGAAGAAGTAGTTTTCATGACCTGCATTTTTAAAGCTAAGCGCAACCAGTTCTGCGGTACCACCAAATAGGGTGTTGGCAATGGCATAAGGAAGAGCTACACCCAATGCACGAATATGCGCAGGGAACAGTTCCGCTTTAACCACGGCGTTAATGGCTGTATAGCCAGTTACAATGACCATACCACTCATACAGAGCATAAATGCTGTGGTTGGGTTGCTGGTTGAACCCAAACCATTAAAGATTGGAATGGTGAACAATACGCCCAGTACACCAAAGGCAATCATGATCGGTTTACGGCCGATTTTATCGGATAAGGCACCCACTACAGGTTGCAGCAACATAAACACAAAAATAGCCAATGTGGTGATTTCAGTCGCTGTGGTCTTTTCAAAACCTGAAGTATTGACCAGGTATTTCTGTAAATAAGTCGTGAACGTATTGAAAGCTAAAGTACCGCCCGCAGTCAGCATAATCACGGTGAAGGCTTGTTTTGGATATTTGGTGAATAAAGCTAGTGCGCCTGATTTAGGTCCGCCATTTTTTGCCTGTTCCTGAGCTTCTTTTGAGGATTGAGTTTCAACCAGTCCACGACGAATCCAGAACACCACAACGGCTAATAATGCCCCAATAGCGAAGGGAATACGCCAGCCCCATTCAGAAAGCTGACCTTCAGTTAAAGTGCGTTGTAGAATAATCAAAACACAAAGTGCCAGTAACTGTCCTGAAATTAAAGTCACATACTGAAAACTTGAGAAGAACCCGCGATGATTTTTCCCTGCCATTTCAGTTAAGTAGGTGGCACTAGAACCATATTCACCGCCGACACTTAAGCCCTGTAACAGGCGTGCGAATAACAATAAAGCCGGCGCAAGCATGCCGACAGAAGCATAAGTCGGTGCACAGGCAATAATAAGGGAGCCGACACACATCAGTGATACAGAAAGGGTAAGACCTGCCTTACGTCCTTTACGGTCAGCATAAATGCCCATAATCCATGCGCCGATCGGACGCATTAAGAAACCCAGGGCAAATACTGCAGCAGCTTGTAACAGTTTTACCGTGTCATCACCTTCAGGGAAGAATTGAGAAGCAAAATATAAAGTGAATGCAGCATAGACATACCAGTCATACCATTCGACCAAATTACCTGCAGAGCCGCCGAGGATAGATTTAAAGCGCGTTTTTCTATCAAGTTGCGAAGCTACAACCTGAGGAGATATATCAGTCACAACAATTTTCCAGAAGAATGTTGGTAAAACACATCCTTTTAAATTCATCAGCTGAAGAATTTAAAAACATATATTTTGTTGTTGAAAATAAAAGTAAATTTGCTACGCGTTCGTTATACGCTCATGCTTCTTTTTCTTCATTCGACTTTAGTCTAAGTGCTGTTTTGATTTTGATCGTTTGGTACATTTAAATCATTATTTTTATTAAACAGAATAGACCAATAAAAAAGCCTTTCATTTTAGAAAGGCTTTTTTAAACAGGTTTTAAATTAATGTTCCTTGATTTCGGAATGATGTTTTGTATCTTTCATAAAGATATAAACCAGCAATGAGATAAAGATTAAAATCGTGACATAAATAAAGAACCAGGATTCATGGCCGGCTTCTTTAAAGCTTAAGGCAAAGAATTCGGCTGTCCCGCCAAACAGGGTATTGGCAAGGGCATAGGGGAGTGCAACACCCAAGGCACGAATATGCGCAGGGAACAGTTCCGCTTTGACGACCGCATTAATAGAGGTATAACCGGTGACAATAACCAGGCCGGCCAAGCTGAGCCAGAATGCTGCCCAGTAGTCATGAGTCTGACCTAAACGATCAAATATGAAATAGGTAAACAAGACACCCAATACCCCGAAGGCAATCATGATCGGCTTGCGTCCCACTTTATCCGACAAAGCCCCGGCTAAAGGTTGTAAACACATGAAAATGAACAGTGCCAGAGTAGTAATTTGCGTGGCTTCAGGTTTGCTAAATCCGGAGGTATTCACCAGATATTTTTGCAGATAAGTGGTATAGCTATAAAAAGCAACCGTACCACCTGCAGTTAAAAACAAAACCGTAAAGGCTTGTTTGGGATAATGCTTAAAGAGGGAAAACATACTCGATTCGGGCTGGTTTTTATCTTTTTGCGCATTTTTAAAAGATTGGGTTTCAAGCAATCCACGACGGATATAAAACACCACAATGGCCAGACAGGCGCCAATAAAGAAGGGAATGCGCCAGCCCCAGTCATGCAGTTGTTCTTCAGTCAGTACAAACTGCAAAATCAGCAATACACAAAGTGCAGTCAGCTGACCTGCAATCAGGGTCACATACTGAAAGCTGGAGAAAAAGCCGCGGCGATGCCTTTCCGCCATTTCACTTAAATAGGTGGCACTGGCACCGTATTCACCGCCCACACTTAAGCCCTGAATGAGTCGGGCAAGCACTAAAATGATAGGCGCGAATATGCCAATCTGGTCATGGGTGGGAGAAACCGCAATCATCAGAGAGCCAATACACATCAGGGTTACAGAAAGGGTCAGTCCAGATTTACGTCCTTTTCTATCTGAATAAATACCCATAATCCAGGCACCAATCGGTCGCATTAAAAAGCCGACGGCAAAAATGGCAGCAGCCTGGAGTAATTGTGCGGTTTGACTGCCTTTGGGGAAAAAGGCATGGGCAAAATATAAGGTGAAAGCAGCATAGACATACCAGTCATACCACTCCACCAGGTTACCTGCTGAACCACCTAGAATGGATTTGACCCGGGTTTTGGTATCTAAATTTACTTGGGAAACGTTTTGTTCAATCATCTGCACAAGTCCATTTTGCTATTGTTTTTTGATGTTAAACCAATTATTTCAGGGGCATAAGCATATGATTTTTCAGTTTTGTATGAAAAATGTGCAAAATTAAATGTTCAAAAATGAGTGATTTAAAAAATGAGCAGAATCAAATCATAGAAGGGAAAATGAAGAAATAAACCCCATATTCATTTTATCTACATTGTGCTGAATGACAATTATCCGGTGTCCTTTCAGTTTAAATAGTGCTAAGTTGCTTGGAACAACAGGAAATTTAAGTTTACTGTTTGAACAGGATTAGAGGAGGTGGACATGCAAGTGAGTCATCCGGTCTATGATGTAGCGGTAATTGGCGGTGGGATTAATGGCGTCGGTATTGCTGTTGATGCTGCAGGTCGCGGTTTGTCAGTTTTCTTATGTGAGAAGGATGATCTCGCCAGCCATACTTCCTCTGCAAGCAGCAAGCTGATTCATGGCGGTCTGCGTTATCTTGAATATAAAGAATTTCGTCTGGTGCATGAAGCTTTAGTAGAGCGGGAAATTCTGTTAGCCAAAGCACCGCATATTATTCGTCCCTTACGTTTTATCATGCCGCATCAGCCACATTTACGTCCTGCATGGCTAATACGCACCGGTTTATTTATCTATGATCATCTCGGTAAACGAAAAAAACTAGCCGCTTCCCGGCATATTCATTTTAAACCAGCCAGCAGTCCTTTAAAAGATGAAATCACTCAGGGTTTTGAATATTCTGATTGTACTGTGGATGATTCGCGTCTGGTGGTTCTAAATGCTATGCAGGCCCATGAGCTGGGTGCCAAAATTGCTACACAAACCCGGTGCACCGCTGCTTACCGTGAAAACGGATTATGGAACATTCATCTGGAACATGCACAGGGCAGTGATCAGATACAGGCAAAAGCTCTGGTCAATGCCGCCGGTCCCTGGGTCAATCACTTTATTGAGCAAAATTTAAAACAGCAATCGCCACATGGTTTACGTCTGGTTCAAGGCAGCCATATTATTGTGCCTAGAATTTATGAGGGCGATAAAGCGTTCATTCTGCAAAATGATGATCACCGGATTGTCTTTGCCATTCCTTATCTGGAGCAATACACCTTAATTGGTACCACTGATCATGAATATCAGGGCAATCTGGATCAGGTTAAAATCACCTCGCAAGAAGTGGATTATTTGCTGGATGTTTATAATGATCACTTTAAACATCAGCTCACTGTGGAAGATATTTTATACACCTATTCAGGTGTGCGGTCTTTATGTGATGATGAATCAGATAATCCATCGGCCGTTACCCGAGATTATACTTTGGCCATATCGCATGCACAGGAAAATGATGCACCTTTACTTTCAGTCTTTGGTGGCAAGCTTACTACCTATCGAAAACTGGCAGAGTCAGCAATGGCATATTTGGCGTCAAGTTTTCCTGAAATGAATAAACCTTGGACCGAGAATGCATTCTTGCCGGGTGCAGAAAATCTGGTTTCGGTTGAGTTGTTAATGCAGCAGTTGATGCAGGGCATTGATCATGTTTCCTTGCCACTGGCTTCTCGCTGGGCACATGCTTATGGGTCAAGGGTGTGGAAATTTTTACAGGACATTTCTACAACCAGTGAACTGGGTGAAGACTTTGGTCATGGGTTATTTGCTCGGGAAGTAGACTATCTGGTCGATCAAGAGTGGGCGAGAACCAGTGAAGATATCTTATGGCGCAGAACTAAACTCGGTTTTCTATTTAGTGCGGATGAAATACAGCAACTGGATCAATATCTTTTAAAATTGCTGCTTGAAAGATCAAAAGATACGGCTGCCTAACGGGTTGAACAATAAAAAAAGACCGCCTGAGCGGTCTTTTTTGAATCCAATGATTATTTTGATTTGAAATAAAATTTTCAGCGCAGATTACAGTTAAATGTCGGTTGAGCTTTTATTGTAAATTTACTTAAATTTCAACGCCACCTAATGCTGAGCAGTTCACAGGCGTGTTCCATTGCACTGCGGTTCCATAAATTACAGGACGTACCATACGCCAAGGCCAGAAGCCGAATCTTTGGCTGGCATTATAGTTAATTACTACATTTCCACCGACCTGATGAGCGCGTTCTGCGAAACGTGAATATAGTTCTTCTACGCTGCCATATGTACCTTTAGCTACTTTAATGCGCTTCTTGATCTGAAACTGGCTGGAATCTGGTGTGCCTTTGATGGCGCAGATGTGAAGACCATGTTGCTCTGTGGTCGTTTGAGCCATGGCTAGACCCGAGAAACCCAGCAGGCAAGTTGCAAGTGTTAATGTTTTTAGCATGAAATTTTCCTTCTTTTATTGTTATGGAATTATTTGCGGGCTTATATTAACGTAAAAAAGGCCACCGTAGTGACCTTTTTATGACTTAATTCATTGAATTAAGCAGATTTTTTAACAGCTTCTATAAGCTCAGCTTGACGTTTTTTCAACGCTTCTGGTAAACGATCACCTAATTTATTGAACAATTCAGTGTGGCTTTCAAGTTCTTTGATCCATTGATCTTTATCTTGAGAAGTTACCAGGTCAAACTGTTCTTTAGAGAAATCCGTACCGTTCCAGTTCAATTGTTCGTAAGTTGGAACACGGCCAATTGGAGTTTCAACAGCAGTTGCACGGCCTTCACAACGATCGATGATCCACTCAAGAACACGCATGTTTTGACCGAAACCAGGCCATACGAAGTTACCTTCAGCATCACGACGGAACCAGTTCACGTTGTAGATACCAGGAAGCTTGTTGCCGGCAGCAGCAGCTTTCTCGCCCACTTTCTCACCCATTTCTAACCAGTGAGTGAAGTAGTCAGCCATGTTGTAGCCAGCAAATGGAAGCATCGCGAATGGGTCACGACGAACAACACCTTGTTGACCAACAGCAGCAGCAGTGGTTTCAGAACCCATTGTTGCAGCTTTATAAACGCCATCCACCCAATCAATAGCTTCTGAAATTAGAGGCACTGTGTCCGCACGGCGACCACCAAAGATGAACGCAGAAATTGGAACACCTGCTGGATTTTCCCAGTCAGCATCGATAGAAGGGCATTGACCAGCAGCAACGGTGAAACGAGCGTTTGGATGCGCAGCTTTTTCTTCGCCAGTGTGTGGTTGGCCTTTCCAGTTGGTCAGGTTAGCAGGCGCTTCTTTAGTCAGACCTTCCCACCATACTTCGCCGTTGTCAGTCACAGCAACGTTGGTATAGATCACGTCTTTATGAAGTGTTGCCATGCAGTTCGGGTTGGTCTTGGTATTTGTACCAGGCGCTACACCGAAGAAACCAGCTTCAGGGTTGATTGCATATAAGCGACCGTCTTCACCTGGTTTGATCCAAGCAATATCGTCACCTACAGTTTCAATTTTCCAGCCTTCATAACCTGCTGGTGGAATCAACATTGCGAAGTTTGTTTTACCACAAGCAGATGGGAATGCAGCTGCGATGTAGTGTTTTTCGCCTTGTGGGTTAGTCACGCCAAGGATCAGCATGTGTTCAGCTAACCAGCCTTGTTGACGACCCATATAAGATGCAATACGTAAAGCCAGGCATTTTTTACCAAGCAATGCGTTACCGCCGTAACCAGAACCGTAAGACCAAATTTCACGCGTTTCTGGGTAATGCACAATCCATTTTTCAGGGTTGCAAGGCCAAGCAACGTCTTTTTGACCTTCTTCTAAAGGTGCACCAACGGTATGTACACATGGAACAAATTCGCCATCAGTACCCAGAACGTCATAAACAGCTTTACCCATACGAGCCATTTTAGACATGCTGACTGCTACATAAGGAGAGTCAGTCAATTCGATACCGATATGTGCAATATGAGAACCTAAAGGACCCATAGAGAAAGGTACTACGTACAAAGTACGGCCTTTCATAGAACCGTCGAACAAACCGTTCAGGCGAGCACGCATTTCAGCAGGCGCTTCCCAGTTATTTGTCGCACCAGCGTCTTCTTTGTTTTCTGAACAGATATAAGTACGACCTTCAACACGAGCAACGTCAGAAGGATCAGAATTTGCAAGATAAGAACCAGGATGAGTTTCTTGGTTAAGCGCTTGCATTGTGCCGTTAGCGATCATCAAGTCGATATAACGTTGATATTCTTCTGCGCTACCGTCACACCATTCAATTTTTGCCGGTTTTGTTAATTTAGCAATCTCTTCCACCCAAGCAATAAGCTTAGGGTGACGAACGAATTCTGGTGCGTTCACTTGGGTCATGGTGA
>NZ_DJDC01000052.1:0-3549 GCF_002430855.1 Acinetobacter sp. UBA5934
TCTTTTTCCCTTTTAGAAATTAAAGCTAAAACACTTTACATTCAAGCTAACAAATTAATTCACACCTTAAGCTTTAATTCCTTATGATAAAGATCAAAATAGACATGAAGATAAATCGTTATGATCAAAATTAAAAATCCCACTTCAGGGGAAGAGCGAATGATTAACAAGGTTTTGGGCGATGAAGTCACCTTGGCCCAAGCACAAGATCATGCGGGTTATTATGATATGGAAAATAACCAATTTATTCCCAAGCTCAATGAAAATGATGAAGTGGTAGGTTTTTTTGAAAATTCGGAAAATTCTATCTTATGGGAAATCGTGACTTAAATGTTCTCTGATTAAAAATGAGGGTTTACTTATTTATAAGCATGAACAGTGAAGTATCGAAAAAAAGAATACTTCTTTTTTAAACTGGAGTACAAAAATTAGTTAGTAGTAATTTTTTTTAAATATAATTGAAATACAATTGCAGTGACGATTTACTGAAGAGTTTACTAAAACTGAAGATCATCATAAAGAGAAGATATCCTCAGTCAATTTAAAAAGAGCATTGAGATCTCTTAAAAATCCGAATTCATTAAATCTATTTAAAATCTTTTGAAATTATTTAGAATTGATTTAGCACTATGTTTATAAAAACAGTAAATACAAAATTTAATGAATAAACCATTTTTACATTTTTGCTGTAAAAATTGAACCGTGTAAGCGAATATCTCTTATATGCTTAATTTTTAATGAATATAAGGAACGATAATGAAAAAACTATTATTTTTAGGATTGATCATTATGTTTGGTCTAAGTGCATGTCAAAAGCAGGACAATGATACTTCACAGCAAGATAAAACCACGACCCCTCATTCCATGGATAAAGATCAATAAACCTACAAACTGCTGAATGATTTTATTATTCTGATCTAATTCTTTCTTTTACTATTTGAAAATTATGCTGTTTGTACCCATATTAGTTATTAAATAGCGATACTTTTTCTAAGCCGTTAAGGAAGGTTAAAGATATGCTTGATAACATTCGTCAAGTTTTCTGTATTCATGTTTATGAGTTCAATTGGGACTGCAAGCATGGGTACATTCAGGAATGCCGCAAATGTGGTAAAAATGACTAAGGTATTTTACCAGTTTGAATAAGCTATAAAGACATTTCTGAAGCCGTTTAAATCGCTTCTCTTTAATTTAATGGGAAGTAGGGGTGTTACCTAAAAATTGGCAAATAATAAATAAATGTTAAGGCATTTAAAATAGCATTGTTATGAATCAATTATATAGAAGTTTACAAATTACATTGAACGAAATTGACACAAAGTTAAGATTGGATCAGAAAGATTAAATAGTAGATTAAGTCATGTATAGATTCTAAATAAAGGAAGGAAACTGACATGGTTAATCAACATACCCTGCAAATGAGCCAACATAATCAAGAGCGCGATCGCGATCAACACAAGCAGCACCAAGAAAATCCACAGAGTAATCAACAAAATCAGCAGTCCAATGTAAAGCAACAACCTAATCAACAAAACAATCCGCAAAAACAACATAAATAGTATGTTGTTCTGTTTCCAATGGAATGCGTATTGAGTGGTTCAGTTTATATCATTGCTCAAAAAAAGCCCTCTTAGGAGGGCTAAATTATTTCTTTGTTTTATTTAATATTCTTAAACTTAAGCACCATACGACGGTTGCTATCAAATAACTTTAATTCACTATCACTCACGTCATAGCTCACCACCTGATTTAAGGTTTGTGAAAATTTTTGCGGTAAATCGGTGGGATTTAAACAGGCTTTTTCAGTCATCACCAAGTTGGAAAATTTAATTTGACGACCTTTTACCGCATATCCTCCCATAAACTGGTTACAGCCATCACTACCGCTGAGTTGGCTATGACCAAAACTAAGCATGGGAACTGCAGATAAACTCGGGTCAGCTTTATAAGTCATTTGATTAATTTCAGTCATCACCCAATTTTTGTTTTGCAATTTCGCTAAATTTCTTTCCGTGGAAGGGTTAGGCATTGAAGATGTACAACCTGCCAACATCACAGAGACAGCGATGCTGGTAGCGATCATCATTTTATTTAACATTTGCTTTCTCCAATTGATTTAAAGATAAAATTGTGAGGCAAATAACAAATGTTAATTTTATAAAAAATTTCTTAATTCAATTGATTATTAAACAATAATCCACATAAACTGCTCGAAAAATAAACATGAAGTGTTCCCGACCAATAGAATGTGTTAACCGGGAAATTGGGATCAGGTCAATAATGTTCAAAATTTAGAGCGCGTAAATTAAAAGCGACTCAGCTCATTCAATGAACCTCAGGATACTGTTGAGTTTCTATATAAAAACATTATAAATAAGCGCCTTCGTTTTTATCACTGTTAATACACAACATAAATATTATTGATGTTTAACACCATATGGCATATCTATTTGCTAATCATCTGCAAAGGAGAAATAACCATGACCACTCAACCAAATCAAGAATCAAATCCGCAAAAAGAATCTAATGATGATAAGGGTAATCAAAAGTCTTATCAGAATTCTGAGCCACAGAAAAAGCCCAACGCAGAACCTGAGAATCCGCTTAGGGAACAAAAATAGCTTATTCAAATTAAAAAGCCCTCTAAGTGAGGGTTTTTTATGCTCAAAAAATTTAATCATAAATCTAAGAAAAATTGATCTTTTAAGCGCTCATCTACTAATTTTTGAAAAACTCATTTTTTAGCGTTTTATAGATTGACGAACTGCAATTACAAGCAAAGCCATGCCATACTATGCAACCCTTAATATTTTTAAAATATTGAAAATGCAAGGATAAGCAACTTAATGCATGGTATTCCAATTCAACATAAACTGGCAGGATTCTACTTCTTCTACTATTCCATAGTAGGGACGTTTATGCCTTTTTGGAGTCTGTATCTGGAAGACCAGGGCTTTAATTATCAAGAGATCGGATTATTATCTTCAATCGCAATTATTACCCGTTTTTTCGCGCCGTTCATTTGGGGATGGATTGCCGACAAGTCGGGTAAAAGAATGCTATTGGTACGCATAGCTACATGGATGGAAGCCTGCATCTGGTTCATGATTTTCCTGATTCCAAATACTTTCCAGTCTGTGGCATTGCTCATGCTCATTTTCAGCTTTTTTCAGAATGCCATTTTAGCGCAATTTGAAGGAGTCACCCTGTTCTGGCTGGCTGAAAAACGGACTCAGCTGTATGGAAAAGTAAGAAAATGGGGTTCGGTCGGTTTTATTGTGGGTGTTTTTGGCATTGGCGCCTTACTTGAAATTGTTCCTATTTCCCTGCTCCCCATCATGTTGTTGTGCATCGCATTTTTGGCTTTCCTATGGTCTTTTAGTATTAAAGAACCCAGTACAGCACCTCGGGCGCAACAACAGTTAGAACCCTTATGGCCGATATTAAAACGCCCGGTAGTTGCCGCATTTTTTGCTATTGAATTGGTTTTATTATTTTCTCATGCGCCATTTTATAGTTTCTATAGTAACTACTTGCATCAAGCCGGCT
>NZ_DJDC01000192.1:0-4309 GCF_002430855.1 Acinetobacter sp. UBA5934
TGCAATACCGTCATGCACCGCCACAACTGGGGGAGCACACGCAACACATTCTTTCTCGCTTTAAATCTCAGGATGAATTACAGCTGCTAAAAGCCCAAGGCATTATTGATGGTGAAGTGGCTTAATTTAGCTAATTGAAGTTTTAGCTTTTCCTGTCTTGACCGGATGTTAAACATATCCGGTCTTTTTTATCGAGTTGATTTATTGGTCAATAGTATCTGCTTACATGGTCAGATTTAGCTGCAGGCGTTATCATAGCAGTCTTCAAGTCATTGGAACGCACTATGAAAATTGTCGTAGATGAAAATCTGGCATTTACTGAATATTTCTTTGCCGATTTTGGCGAAATTCAGCAGGCTGCAGGGCGAACGCTAACCCACGCGGATGTCAAAGATGCAGAAGCGTTACTGGTGCGTTCTGTGACCCAAGTCAATGCCAATCTGATTCAAGGCACAAAATTAAAATTCGTCGGTAGTGCGACCATTGGTACCGATCATCTGGATATTCCAGCCTTGGAACAACAACACATTGCCTGGTCGAATGCCGCCGGTTGCAATGCACAGGCGGTTGCAGAATATGTGATTGCTGCTTTATTGCATTTAAAACCTGAACTGATCGATGCCAATGACGGCTTTACGCTAGGTATTGTTGGTCTGGGCAATGTCGGTTCACGTCTGGCTATTATGGCCAAACTTTTGGGCTGGAACGTGATTGGTTATGATCCCTTTGTGCAGCGAGAGCATGTGCAACAGGTTGAATTTGAAGAATTGTTAAAAACAGCGGATGCCATTTCGACCCATGTGCCTTTGACCAAAACAGGTGATCATCCGACCTATCATCTCATCAATGCTGCAGCTTTGGCACAGATGAAGCCTGAAGCAATTTTAATTAATTCGGCACGCGGGCCAGTGGTGAAAGAAGCGGCCTTAATTGCCGATATTCAACAGACACAGCGTTCCGTGGTTCTGGATGTCTTTGAGCATGAACCTGAAATTTCAGAGCAACTGCTAAATTTGATTACTTTGGTGACACCGCATATTGCTGGCTATAGTCTGGAAGGCAAAGCACGCGGTACGCAAATGATCTACGATGCATTCTGTCGCACCTTTCATTATCCAGCGACAAAGCAATTTGAAACGCAATTGCCAGTCTGTGAGCCATATTTTAAAGATCGTGATTTAAAGGCAGTGTTGAAACAGTATTTAAGCCAAATCTACGATATTGCCCGTGATGATGCCAATTTACGTAGCTGCTTAAAAGACGGCAAGGTCGATCAGAAAGCCTTTGATTATTTACGTAAAACTTATCCATTACGCCGTGAATGGGCAGTACATGGAGGGCCTGCGGCATGAGTCAAACTGTCACTTATCAGCCGACTTGTGATTTAAAGGCCATGCAAGCCCGGGCCAAAATGTATGCGCAAATCCGTCAGTTTTTTGCTGAACGTGAGGTACTGGAAGTTGAAACCCCGATCTTGTCACAGGCAGGAGTTACGGATGTACATTTGGCCTCAATACAGGCGCAGCGACATGTAAAAGGTAAACAGCAAACTCATTATCTGCAAACCTCTCCCGAATTTGCCATGAAACGCTTGCTTGCCAGTGGCAGCGGCCCGATCTATCAAATCTGCAAAGTCTTTCGTGATAATGAGCATGGGCGTAAGCACAATAGCGAGTTCACCATGCTGGAATGGTATCGTCCCGGATTTAGCCTGAAAGATTTGATGTTTGAAGTGACGGACTTGCTCAATGTGACTTTAAAACAGCGCTTTGGTGAAGTTCGTCCGACGATCCTCAGCTATAAACATGCCTTTATCGATCGTCTAGATATCAATCCATTACAAGCCAGCGTAAAAGAATTAAAGGATTGTTGTAACCGGGTCGGTCTAAATTTGGACCTGGGTGATGACCGCCTGGGTTATATAGATTTGCTCTTTTCGCACTTTGTCGAACCGAGTCTGGGTTTTGACACACCGGTATTTTTAACCGATTTCCCAGCTGAACTGGCGTCCCTGGCCAAAACCCGAATCGATGATGATGGAGAACTGGTCGCTGCCCGTTTCGAGCTGTATATCGAGGGTTTGGAATTGGCCAATGCTTACGATGAGCTGGTTGATGCCGATGTATTGCTTTCACGCTTTGAAGCGGATAATGCTGAACGTGCGAAGCTCGGTTTACATGTGATGGCGATTGATGAATATTTGCTGGCAGCTTTATCTCAGATGCCCGAATGTTCAGGCATTGCCTTGGGGATTGACCGTTTGTTGATGGTCGCGACTGAGCAAATGAAACTTGAAAAAGTGATTACTTTTCCGGCGGATATTTCCTGAGACAATTATATTTGATCAGCGAATCGTTGGATTTGCTGATCAAGGCAAATATTTGGTAAAGCCTATACTATAAGGCTCGAAACCTTGGCTTAAATAAAATGCATGTGCAGGGTAGCGTTCAGCTCGATTGCCACTGTTAAGTAAAATCCGTTTTAATCCACGCTGTTTTGCTTCCCGTTCGACTGCATTCATCAATATTTTTCCGATTCCTTGTCCACGATGGGCTTCATCGATTACAAAGGCTTGTATACGAATAAAGCCATCATCAAATTCCCAACTGTATTGTTCAATAAAGCCTGTATAACCAATCACCCGATGTTGATTTTCAATGACAAGAGTGTGGCAAAGTGGGTTTTGGTGAATGTGCTGCCAACGTCGCTGAATATTTTCAATACTCGTGGGATAGCCCAGTTGAAGGGTAAGCTGATGAATCGCTTCCAGATCATCCGATAACTGTAAAGGTCGAACAAGGAGGGTCATATATGAAAAAATCTTGGAAGTTTTTTGTATGATAAAACACTTTCAAATTCTTAACATGGAATCAATTTCAAACCAGTTATACGAATTTTGTCTATCCATATTCCATCTAGATCTGTCATGGAAATTTAAAAAGCACCCTTAGGTGCTTTTTTTATACGACTACAGCAAGCTGCCGTGCTTTCAATTCCTCAATCGCTTTAATGCGTCGCTGAATCAGCATTTCCCCAATATCGGGTCCCTGAATATCAGGCGGTAAATCTTGAGCCTTGATATTACGTACTACCTGCATGGCATCCAGTACATATTTTGCCTGAGGATATTCTCGGTCTTCCAGACCCAAACGGCCACGAGAATCACATTCACAGGCTTGAACATAAGCTTCTACACGTTCAGGGCGCCGTAAGACATCTAGCCGTTGCAATAAACGCCATAAAGTACCCGGTTTTAAGGTCAGTGCCTGATGGCATTTTAAATGCTCTTTACATACCGCAAGCGCCAGTTGCTTGGTATTGGTTGGCACTTTAAGACGGTCACAAATTTCGGTGACCGGTCTGACGCCACGTTCTTCATGCATGATATGACGTGGTAATTCATCTTCCGGGGTGAGTGCCTTGCCCAAGTCATGAACCAGAACGGCAAAGCGTACATCTAAAGAATAGTTGGCTTTACAGGCCTGTTGTAAGGACATCATGGTATGAATACCACAATCAATTTCCGGATGATATTCAGGGCGCTGTGGAATACCGTAGAGGGCATCAAGTTCCGGGAACAAGACTTTCAATGCACCACACTCACGTAATACATGAAAATATTCGTCCGCATGATTTTCCATGAGTGCACGTGAAGTTTCTTTCCAAACACGTTCAGAAATCAGGGCATCAAGTTCGCCTGATTCCACCAATTTTTTCATTAAAGCAAGAGTCTCTGTCGCGACACTAAAGCCTAAGCCTTTATAGCGGGCAGCAAACCGGGCAATACGCAGTACCCGTAGCGGATCTTCTACAAAGGCATCCGATACATGACGTAAAATGCGCTGTTCCAGGTCTTTCTGACCTTGATAGGGGTCATAGATGTTGCCATCGTTATCCATGGCCATAGCATTGATGGTCAGGTCGCGACGAATCAGGTCATCTTCAAGACTAACGCTAGGATCGGTATGAAATTCAAAGCCATGATAACCACGACCGGATTTTCGTTCGGTGCGTGCCAGTGCATATTCTTCTTTTGTTTCGGGATGTAAAAAAACAGGAAAATCCTTACCCACCGGCTGATAGCCTTGAGCAAGAAGCTGGTCGGGCGTTGCGCCAACCACAACGTAATCTTTTTCCTGATAGGGGTGTCCGAGTAAGTGATCTCGTACTGCACCGCCTACTAAATAAACTCGCATGAAAAAACCTCTATTCTTCAAGCAATCATGCTACAGAATAGAGGTTTTCTCAAGTCAAGAAGTTACGCTAATGCGTACATTCCTTAGAGCGCGTTTTTTTCTGCTTCCTGAAC
>NZ_DJDC01000192.1:4378-4567 GCF_002430855.1 Acinetobacter sp. UBA5934
AATAGAGGTTTTCTCAAGTCACAAAATGTGATCTAGCTGACTAAATTAAAGTGCTGATTTTTCATTTTCCTGAATTTCAGCAACAGTTAATGCAGTCATATTGACTAAACGACGGGTTGTGGTCGTTGGTGTCAAGATGTGAACAGGTTTAGCTGCACCCAACAGGATAGGGCCAATAGTTACGTTATT
>NZ_DJDC01000141.1:0-9935 GCF_002430855.1 Acinetobacter sp. UBA5934
ATGCCCCAATCTGCTCATTGGAACCCGGATCTTGTCCGCCAAACTGGTTACAGGGAAAACCCAAGACTTCCAGACCTTGATCTTTGTACTTTTCATACAACTTTTCAAGACCTGCAAACTGGGGCGTAAAACCGCATTTACTGGCAGTATTTACGATTAATAAAACCTTACCTTCATAATCGGTAAATGATTTATTTTTTCCATCTAACAACTCAGCCTCAAACTGATAAATGCTGGTCATGGATATGTTTCCTCATCATTTTTTTCTTGTGTTTTTAATTCTAAAGAAGCTGAATTTACGCAATAGCGCAATCCTGTAGGTTGTGGACCATCTTCAAAAACATGGCCTAAATGTGCGCCACAATGATGGCAAACAATTTCGGTTCTGACCATACCATGTGTCGTATCAGAATGTTCTTCAATTGCAGAATTATTTAAGGCTTTATAGAAACTTGGCCAACCACAGCCACTGTCGTATTTTGTTTCTGAGCTAAACAACGGCTCACCACAACAACGGCAGACATAAGTACCATCTTGTTTTGTGTTCCAGTATTTACCTGTAAATGCAGGTTCTGTTCCCTTTTGACGTGTAATACGGAACTCTTCAGGTGATAACTCTCTTTGCCATTCTCGGTCTGATTTATTGAGTTTTCCCATGGCTAAGTACCTTCTTTCTTACTATTTAAAATAAAATAATCCTATATTTACGTTATTCATATTTAAATTTCTAGTCTTTAGTTAACATTTTACAAAAGACCTATAATTTCTATAAAAAGCAAAAAGTAAGCAATTTTTAAAAACAAAGTGAGCAATTTCTTCGAGAAATGCTTTTTCGTGAGCAAATTTAGTGTTACTCTTTGTCATAAGCTTGCTTAGGATTAAAAAATGTCGCAAAAAAAGAGCGTTATTTTTAAAAATTTGCTTCCTGTGATTAAACAGTATCAACAGGCAGGATTTACGCACGAAAAAATTGTTGCTTTACTTCGGGATGAACACAATCTTGATTTAGTAACAACTGAGACATTTAAAAGTTATTTATATCGTTATGCAAAAGTGACCTCCACTCCTTCCGAGAACATCAAAATGCCGAACACTTTCCAAACCCCTCGCGAAATTAAGAAATCGTCTAAGCTCGAGCATGTATGCTACGACATTCGCGGACCTGTGTTACGAGCGGCCAATGAAATGGAAGAAGCTGGTCACAAAATTATTAAACTGAATATCGGTAACCCGGCCCCATTTGGTTTCGAAGCGCCGCAAGAAATTATTAATGATGTCGCTTTAAACCTGCCCAATGCGGTAGGTTATACCGATTCAAAAGGGATTTTTCCTGCACGTAAAGCCATTTGCCAGTATTATCAGCAAAAAGGCATTCTCAACATGCACGTCAATGACGTGTATATCGGTAATGGCGTGTCTGAACTGATCGTGATGGCCATGCAAGGCTTGCTGGATGATGGCGATGAAATGCTGGTTCCAATGCCAGACTATCCATTATGGACCGCTGCGGTGAACCTCTCTGGCGGTACCGCCATTCACTATAAATGTGACGACGAAAACTTCTGGTATCCAGACATTGCCGATATGGAAAGTAAAATCACGCCCAATACCCGTGGTATCGTGATTATTAATCCAAATAACCCAACAGGTTCGGTTTATCCTCGTCATGTACTGGAACAAATTGTTGCCTTAGCGAAGAAATATGACCTGATTTTATTTGCTGACGAAATTTACGACAAAATTGTTTACGATGGCATTGAGCATGTTTCTGTGGCTGCACTTGCTGGTGACCAGTTGTGTATTTCATTTAATGGTTTGTCTAAAGCTTATCGTATTGCGGGTTTCCGTTCAGGCTGGATGGCAATTACCGGTGATAAATCACGTGCCATGGATTACATTGAAGGCTTAGACATGCTGGCTTCTATGCGTCTATGTGCCAACCATCAGGCGCAATATGCCATTCAAACAGCTTTAGGCGGTTATCAGTCAATTAATGACCTGATCCGTCCGGGTGGCCGTTTATATGAGCAGCGCAACATTGCCTGGGAAATGCTGAATGACATTCCAGGTGTATCTTGCGTGAAACCTGAAGGTGCCATGTATTGTTTCCCTAAACTGGATCCGGAAGTATATCCAATTCAGGATGATGAAAAATTCATGCTCGATTTATTACGTGCTGAAAAAGTGCTACTGGTCCAAGGAACCGGTTTCAACTGGCCAACTCCCGATCATTTCCGTGTGGTGTTCTTACCTGCCGAAAATGAACTGCGTGAAGCGATTACCCGTTTAGGCCGTTTCCTGGCAAAAATGCGTTAATCTAAAATGCTAAAAAAACCGCGCTATATAGCGCGGTTTTTTTATGATTGCAATTCGTTATTAGTCTTTAAGCGGATTGCCATATTGCTTTAAATATTCAATACCCAATTGCCGTGAACCCTGATCATTAATGTGATTGGTGTCTTTATCCCGGTATAAAGGCACATGATTAATCATAATTTTACATTCCTGCTGATTACACATCACCTTGGTCGGATCAATGATTTTCAGGTTAGGGTATTTCAGCTTCGCTTCGGCAACAATTCGATTGAATTGTTTGAGCTGTGCTTCATAATTTTTTCTGGACACAGTACATTGGGCATGGGTATTTAAAATTTCGTTGCGAAGATTACAATCTGCCGGCACTCCGTCTTGGTCTAGACGAGGTACATCATTCAGCAGAATCACCTGCTCACTGGATTGATAAGCTATTTCCAGAGCCTTCATAAAACCACTTTTGAAGATTGCGGCATTGGAATGATGCACACCATCTTCAAGTTTCACTTCATCACTAAAATACGGCACATAGGAACCTGCCAAGATAATGGTTCGGTAATGTGTTTTAGCAAGATGCTCTGTAATGGCTTTATTTCTGAATGCAAACTTGTCGAGTTTTTTCCATCCATTGAAATTGACGTCTGAACGCTGCACCCCAGGTAAATAGAAGGTTGAACTTTGCGTAACGTCATAGCCGCGCAAATGTGCATCTTTCGCCCATTTATCCAGCATAGCGGTATAACCGTTGGCATGAGAATCGCCAATCAATAGAAAGTCAATGCTGGCTTTCGGTTGGCCCAGCACACACTCATTCGGATCGGGTAAAGCTTTCGGATCCTCAGTATCCATACATTTATAGCGGATCACATGCGCAAATGAATTAAGTGCTTCTTGTTTGAGATAAACAGAATGTGGAAACCGGTCTGGAAAACCTTTATTGATATTGATGGTCTTGGCAAGAGCAATAAAACTTATGGCTGGCACGAGAAAACCAATGAGAATCACTTTGTAATTCGCTGCCATCACAAAACGTTTGGTTGGTTTTTCAATCAGTTGATAAGTTAAAAATGCCAATATCATGGATAGCAGTACAATCACCACCTGATTTTCAGTATTTAATGGCCGCATATAAATGCCGAATAACACGATAATGGGCCAGTGCCATAAATATAAAGGATAAGAAATTTTCCCAATCCAGCTACTCAAGCGGTTGCTCAGTAATAGATTATTGGATGAGGCACCTTGCCCAAGATAAATAATGAATGCTGTTGCCAAACACGGAATAAACGCCATAAGGCCCGGAAATGGAGTTTGCTCATCGAAGTAAATGGCTGCTGTAAATAACGCGATTAAAGCGATCCAAACCAGACTTTGCTGGATTATTTTTGGCAAATTTAACTGCGGTAAAAAACAAATTAATGCACCAATCAGCAACTCAAAAGCACGTACTGGCATACTGTAATAAGCCTTTTCTGCATTTTGAGTCAACTTGTGCTGGGCATAAAATACTAAGCTGATGATTAACGCGGTCACTATAGCTAAGGTTTGTTTACGGGAAACTTTTCCTACAAACAGCAATAACAATAAAGGCCAGAAAATATAGAACTGTTCCTCTACCCCTAGCGACCAGAGATGCAATAAAGGGATACCTTCAGCACTTTGGCTAAAATAATCTCCCACCTTATTGCGCATATAGATATTCGCCATCAGCAGGGTTGCATACATGACACTATCAAAATATTGGGTCAATTCACCAGGAAGCATCACCTGCCAAGCTATCACACTGACCACACTGAGTACCGTAAAATAGGCAGGTGCTAAACGCACCACACGCTTCTTGTAAAAGCGTGCAATGGAAAATCTTTTGGACTGGATATCCTGGGTTAAAATAAGGGTAATTAAATAACCTGAAATCACAAAAAAGACATCAACACCAATATATCCACCGGAAAATAAAGCTATTCCGATGTGATTAAAAATCACCAATAAAACAGCAATGGCCCTTAAGCCATCTATATCAGCGCGATAGGAGAGATTCATAATTTAAAAAAGTACAATAAAGTAGCGGCATTGTATGCCTTTATGCAAAAAATTCAATTTTCAAACTAAAGGGTTTATGTGACCCAATTTTATAAGATTCTTCTTAGATATTACTTCATGATTCAAATGCCGCTGTTTTTATAGTTATTTATTATTTGCTCAGCTATTCAATCTGATTTACTCATGTTATTTATTGAACTCACCTTTTATACCTATTGTGAGTACATGGATGTCCTCAAAAAATATCAAACTCAGTATTTTTCTGTGCTTAAGCATGTGTTTAGGAATTGGTATTTTACGTTTTTCTTATACCGCATTGTTACCCAGCACACGTGAAGCCTTTGACTGGACAACAGGTTTTGCCAGTCTTTTAGGCAGTGCGAATTTGCTGGGTTATTTAATCGGTGCATTTTGGGCTATGCGATTGCCTCAAACTAAAATCATGACGCGATACATTCAGATTGCAGCGATTACCGGTATGTTCAGTTTACTCTGTTGCGCCTTTTCAGATTTTGCCAAAGTCTGGTACATCTTTTGGCGTGTGGTTTCTGGGGTAAGCGGTGGTCTGCTGATGATTCTGTCACCTAGCGTGGTGGCGCAGTGCTGTGATCTTCAGGACCGTTTTAAAATCAATTTTATTGGTTTTAGCGGCATTGGCATTGGAGTTCTGTTGGCAACGCTTTTCTTGCCTTATCTGGACCAAATTTCAACTCAAACGGCATGGCTGATTCTATGCAGCTTTGCACTGATCATTTGTATTGGCTTGAGTTCTTTACTGCAACAGTTTAAACATCAATTGTTCACCCAAGCCAATCAGAGTTCAACAGAAGTCCGATTAAATACCCTGTTCTATAGTTTACTGATTGCCTATGCAAGCAGCGCTTTTGCCTATATTCCCCATTCCTTGTTCTGGATCGATTATCTCAGTCACGAATTAGGACTAAGTTTGTTCTGGATCAACTTTAACTGGATTCTTTATGGCTTAGGCAGCGCTTTAGGAGCTTTTACCGCTTACGCACTAGCGAGAAAATTTGGAAATTTTACTAGCCTGAAAATTCTTTACAGTCTGTATATTATGGCCATTTTTATTGCAACTTTAAGTCTCAACCCTCTCTTGACCTTTGCCTCGTCTTTTTTTACAGGCATGCTCAATCCGGCAGTGGTGTTTTTGACTTCTTATACGATTCTACAACTCTATGGCGTGGCATATAAAAAGTTGTGGAGCATTGCGACGCTGAGTTTTGCCTCAGTTCAACTGATTGGCGGTTTAAGTTTTAGTACCCTGCAACATTTTAGCGTAACCTATCACCAGCAGTTTTTATTAGCTTCTTTTATCTTGTTACTCGGAACGCTGCAACTGGCATGGCATACCCGCTCAAAGCACTGCAAGCGAACCCAACAAACACTCTGAATTTTAAATTTTTTTATGAAGATGGGGCTAAATATGGATAAGGGTTTACAGATCCCTGTCCATTTAAATAGATTCCATAATGCAAGTGTGGCGGGGTATTTTTAGCATTGCCTGTATTACCGACATAACCAATCACCTCACCTGCTTCTACCCAATCCCCGGCTTGAATCTGGTCAGCGTAATTATCCAGATGGGCATAATAATGCCGGCTTAAATCTGGACCAGTAATCCAGACCACTTTGCCGCCTAAATTATTGGTTCCGACCTGAGCTACGATGCCTTGGGTGGTGCTTAATACCGGTGTTCCTCGCTTGGCAAAAATATCAATTCCTTCATGGGTTCGTCCTTCACTTCGTGCTGCACCCCAGGTGTCTTGTATTTGTCGAGCTTTAAAGTTTTCCACCGGCATTGCAAGCTGGGCAGGCAAGTCCGTTTTTTGTAATTGCATATATAAAATGGGATAACGCATGCCTGCTGCTTCACCTGAAGCTGGCGGCTGACAACCTGAAAGCAGTATTAATGCAAGTATTAAACCTGAACAAAAAGTCTGTTTAAACATTTTTCGATGTGGATACATTCATTTCAAGAATTAAAGTGATGTGAGCGATTTCATCTTAAGTTTTTAATTATTTTGAATGAAATATGATTTCTGTAAATATAAAAAAACCCGCAACTCGTACGGGTTTTTCTCGCCTAAGGTATGAGCCTTAAACTTATTCCATATTGTTAATCACGGCCTGACCAAATTCAGAACAACGCAACAAAGTCGCATCAGGCATTAAACGTTCAAAGTCATATGTCACTGTTTTATTCGCAATGGCACCGGAAATACCTTTAATGATCAAGTTAGCTGCTTCATCCCAGCCCATATCACGCAGCATCATTTCCGCAGACAGGATGATTGAACCCGGGTTGACCTTGTCCTGACCCGCATATTTAGGAGCAGTACCGTGAGTCGCTTCGTACATTTGAATTGCTCCACCAATGTTGGCACCAGGCGCAATACCGATCCCCCCTACTTCTGCTGCAAGTGCATCAGAAATATAGTCACCGTTTAAGTTCAGCGTGGCAATCACTGAGTAATCCGATGGACGCATCAGGATTTGTTGCAGGAACGCATCTGCAATGACATCTTTAATAATGATGTCTTTACCGGTTTTCGGGTTTTTGATTTTAACCCAAGGGCCACCATCCAGTAGTTCGCCGCCAAAACGCTCAAGCGCAACTTCATAACCCCATTCTTTGAATGCACCTTCGGTGTACTTCATGATGTTGCCTTTGTGAACCAGGGTCACGCTTGGCTTGTTATTGTCGATTGCGAATTGAATGGCTTTACGAACCAAACGCTGTGTACCTTCTTTAGAGACCGGTTTAATCCCAATTCCGCAGTTCTCTTCGAAACGGATTTTAGTTACACCCATCTCTTCTTTGAGGAATTTAATTATTTTTTTTGCTTCCGGCGAATCAGCTTTCCATTCAATCCCTGCATAGATATCTTCAGAATTTTCACGGAAAATTACCATGTCTGTCAGTTCAGGATGTTGAACTGGAGAAGGTACGCCTTCAAACCAGCGAACGGGACGTACACATACGTAAAGATCTAATTCTTGGCGTAATGCAACGTTTAGAGAACGAATACCACCGCCTACAGGAGTGGTTAATGGGCCTTTAATAGAAACCACAAACTCCCGAAGTGCTTCGAAAGTTTCTTCCGGCATATAAGTGCCATAAATTTTGTCTGCTTTTTCGCCGCAGTAGACTTCCATCCATTCGATCGAACGTTTGCCACCGTAAGCTTTTTGAACCGCAGCATCCACAACGGCTTTCATCGCTGGTGTAATATCCACCCCAATACCGTCGCCCTCAATAAAAGGAATGATTGGATTGTTTGGAACATTGAGTGACAAATCTGCGTTTACGGTAATTTTGCTACCATCCACAGGAACAACGATCTTCTGATAACCCATTGTATAGGTTCTCCCTTTCTATCTAGCGATATCTAAAAATAATTGCCGAATAGGCAATTGTTTCGTCCTTTCTTATCACATAAGAGTTTAATCGAATTCCATTGTGTTTAAGATTTATACTGAAAATAACTACATTTCCCCATTGAATAAAACTTAACCTTTCTTAATTTTTATATAGTTATAGAAGTCATTTCCTATGAAAATCGTCATTCTGAATAAGTATGAATACCTAATTCTGTTTTAATCTATATTTTTCAATTACTTTTAAATTCCGTTTTTGCATCTATGACACATATTTAACCCCAATAAGAAACAAAAATCCCTCAACCTCTAGAATGCGAAGGGTTCTATATACGAGAATACGACCTGTGAAAATTAATGGAAACTTATTAATAAGTAAAACTTAAAACTCTGCCCTATTAAAATCTTCAGAATTTAAATATGCCAAGATGGCTTCACCATTGTCTTTTCCCAGTGATTTTATAGGTAAATAAATTTTTTTATCTCTTTGATTAAGAGCATTGTGATCCGTTATATTTTGAAGGATAACTGCTAACCAAAGTATGAATTCTTTATCCTGATATCTATTTGGTGCAAGAATTAGGTCTACACTCTTGCCATCACTCAGTTTTAGCTGCTCATTTAAATCATCAATATTTGTAAAATCATGTTTAAGTTGGAAATGAGTTTTGCCAATCATGTTTTTAAGTTCCATCAACAGTAAATTTAAATCTTTTGAGCTATCAGAAGAGAATCCATATTTATCCAAAACTCTCTTATAAATTAGCTCGGCTATCTCTATGTATGACATCTTAGCGTTACTTCTTATTCTTAACTCTATCTAAATATATCGAGTTATAAGCATGTTGAGAATAGCTATTACTTAATGACAAAATTCACTTAATTATCTTTACTGATATCAACATTTAGACGTATAAACCTAAATGAAAGTCGAATTAAAAGACCCAAATTTCATTGTAATCTTTAAATTTTAGTCTGTTAAAAAGATAAGCCTATCAATTTTAGAAATAATAAAAGTAATCTTCTTATCTGATGACGTCGGAAGAAATTCACTTTTTCAAATAACATAAAACTAAAAATCTTGTTATATTAATAAGCTCAAAAACAATAAATATAATAATTAATATGAAATACAGTATTTTATCTGCCATTCTAGTATGTTTTTTATTGGCAAGCGCATTTAGCTTTATCGTTGGCTTTTATAAAACCGACCTTATTTTTTTTGCACTAGGAGTATTACTCGCTTTAGCTTCAATCCTCATCTTTTTAGAAATAAAGAACACTAAAAATGATCCTTTCTCCTAAATAGGCATGTTCATTTCAAGTGATACTTGTTTGCTCAAGTCAGGTTTACTTAATCTCTTTCAGGCAATCTCGACACACTTTTATTTCTTCATCATCTACCGTGTAGTCGATTTCGGTTGCGCCATGAAGACCAAACAAACACATTAGAAAGTGCAACATAATTTTCTCCTGTTTATTAAGTGTTTTAAATATAATGAAAAATAAAAATCCTATTTAACTCTCCCAAATCAAATAGGATTTTCAGTTCTCAACATATTCTTCTTGTTGTTAAGTTATTGGAATAACTAAAATATATCACCAACAATTCACTTAAAAAGTATAAGAAATAGTAGTGTTGTGTTTAATGATGTCTTTATTAAGTTATTGTTTATTAACAATTTGGCTGACAAGTAATCAATTTGTTAGTTAAATGTTCTTAGTCTTCTATTCAGATCGCAAAACAGAACAGAACTTCCAACACTACTTTTTCTTTTGTTTCATGCAAAAAAATACCTCCTGGAAAGGAGGCAAGAAATAAAGATAGAAACTACAGCGATAGATTCTAATTACATATTATATATAAGATTAATATTTAATCAATGACAAATTATTACTAGATATTTCAATTTAATAATTAATCAAAATCTATATTTCGCCCCCGATTTAGTATTGATAAGATTGAATCCTTAACGCTTCCTCTGCTTCACTGATAACTCGTTGAATGTTTTCTCTTTCATGTCTTTTAGCTTGAACATATACTGTGGCCATCAAACAAAGAGATCCTGCAACTAAAACTCCAATCAAAATCATTAATCTTTTATTTTGCATATCATTAGTATTATTTATATGTAGACTTATAAATTTACGTTTTTATTAGTAACTTGCAATGATGGAATATA
>NZ_DJDC01000166.1:0-9488 GCF_002430855.1 Acinetobacter sp. UBA5934
ACACCTGAACCACGTTGGTATTCAGAACGTACTGTGTGACCAGGTGCTTTTGGCGCAACCATGATTACGTCTAAGTCAGCGCGTGGAACAACTTGGTTGTAAAGAATCGAAAAACCGTGAGCAAATGCTAAAGTTGCACCTTGCTTGATGTTTGGTTCGATTACGTCACGGTAAAGTTGAGATTGGAACTCATCTGGAGTCAAGATCATAACCACGTCAGCTTGCGCTACAGCAGCAGGAACTTCAGCAACTTTAAGACCAGCATTTTCAGCTTTCTTCCAAGAAGTAGAGTTAGCACGTAAACCTACAGTTACGTCAACGCCAGAGTCTTTAAGGTTAAGCGCATGCGCGTGACCTTGTGAACCATAACCAATGATCGCTACTTTTTTGCCTTGGATGATAGATAAGTCTGCGTCTTTATCGTAAAAAATTTGCATTGCTGTCTCCGCTTAAATGCTTATGTTTCCTTTTATCCAAGTCAATGATGTTATTGGTATTCATTAACCTGGATCCTCATCTTTATAATGAGTAGAATGTGTTAAAAATTAGATTGTTAAAACTTTTTCGCCACGTGCGATGCCTGACACACCAGAACGCACCACTTCAAGAATGGTATTTTCTGCAAGCGCATCGATGAAACCATCGAGCTTTTCAGTGGTACCAGCAATTTGAATGGTATAAGTCGTTGGTGTCACATCCACGATTTGGGCACGGAAAATGTCAGCTGTACGCTTGATTTCGGCACGTGCTGATCCAAGTGATTTCACTTTAATCAACATCAATTCGCGCTCGATATGCGCACCTTCAGACAAATCCACTACTTTAACCACTTCAACCAGTTTATTCAGCTGTTTGGTGATTTGTTCAATTTTATGATCATCACCATACGTGGTCAGGGTCAAACGTGACATGGTTGGGTCTTCGGTTGGCGCAACATTTAGAGTCTCAATGTTATAACCACGTTGAGAAAACAGACCCACCAAACGAGAAAGTGCACCCGCTTCGTTTTCTACGAGAACAGAGATAATATGTCTCATTGCGTGCGCTCCCCTTTTCCTAACCACATATCTTGCATCGATTGACCTGCAACCAACATTGGATATACATGTTCCGCACGGTCTACCATGACGTTAATAAATACGCATTTATCATTGATTGCCATGGCTTCTTCAAGCTTGGATTCAAGCTCATCGGCATGGTCAATCTGGATACCCACATGGCCATAAGCTTCCATCAACTTGGCAAAGTCAGGCAATGATTCAACATAAGAACTTGAATGACGACCTTCGTAGTTCATATCCTGCCACTGTTTCACCATACCTAGGGCACGGTTATTCAAGCAAAGAATTTTCACATTTAAGCCATATTGCTTACAGGTCGATAATTCCTGGATACACATCTGAATCGATGCTTCACCGGTGATACAAACCACTTGCTGATCTGGATAAGCCAGTTTTGCCGCCATGGCATAAGGTAAACCTACGCCCATGGTGCCTAAACCGCCTGAGTTGATCCATTGACGTGGACGCACATAGGTATAGTACAGCGCACCAAACATCTGGTGTTGACCAACGTCAGAAGTAATAATGGCCTGACTATTGGTAATTTTGTCTAAGGCTGCGACTACTTGCTGTGGCTTCATTGTGCCATCAGTTGGTGCAACAACTTTTAAGCCGTGTGCTGAACGCCACTCATGAATTTGCTTCCACCATGCTGCAAGATCGTCAGGATTTGGTTTAGAAACATTCATTTGTTTCAACTGCACCAACATCTCTTGAAGAACAGGCTCTACCGCGCCCACAATTGGAATGTGCGCCATAATGGTTTTAGAAATGGTTGCCGGGTCAATATCAATATGAATAACCTTGGCATTTGGACAGAACTTAGCCGGATTATTGGTCACACGGTCATCAAAACGCGCACCGATACACAGGATCAAGTCTGCATTATGCATACTCATGTTGGCTTCATAGGTACCATGCATACCGAGCATCCCCAAAAATTGAGGATCATTACCCGGGAATGCGCCCAAGCCCATCAAGGTATTGGTCACTGGATAGCCCAACAAGTGTGCAAGTTCAGTCAATAATGCTGATGCATTACCCTGTACCACACCACCGCCCGTGTAAATCACTGGACGTTTAGCACTGATCAATTCATCAATTGCTTTACGAATTTGGCCTGAGTGACCACGATGCGGTGGTTGATACGAACGCATCTTCACTTTTTCAGGATATTCGTAGGCAAATTTTTCTGCAGGATTAGTCGCATCTTTAGGAATATCGACAACTACAGGACCTGGACGACCTGAAGATGCAATATAGAATGCTTTCTTGATAATGCCCGGAATTTCGCTGGCATGACGCACCTGGAAACTGTGTTTTACGATTGGGCGGGAAATACCGACCATATCGGTTTCCTGGAATGCATCCTCACCGATGAGATGGCTTGCAACCTGACCAGACAAAATCACCATTGGGATTGAGTCCATATAAGCAGTTGCAATTGGCGTTACGGTATTGGTCGCACCCGGACCTGATGTGACGAGTACTACGCCAGTCTTACCTGTAACACGTGAATAAGCATCTGCCATATGACCAGCAGCTTGTTCATGACGTACAAGGTAATGATTGATTTTGTCTTGTTGAAAGAGCGCGTCGTAAATATGTAATACTGCGCCGCCTGGATATCCAAAAACATGTTCAACGCCTTCGTCCGCTAATGCGCGAACAAGCATTTCACCACCAGATAAAAGTTCCAACGTGATTCACCCTAATCTTTTTTCACGCACAAATGGAGGGCATTTGCGGTGATTAATTCATTCACTGTGTGCTCTGTTATAGCACACAAATTTCATAGTTTTCATAGCAATAAGAAAAAAATCTGACCTGTTTGCCGTTTAAGCAATATGAGGTCTAAAACATGTTGGGATAAACATATTTTGTTGGCTTTGTTCAGCTTCTCGGCTAGAGAAGAAGTCCATTGCTAAAATGCGCTTATTCGAAGGGTGATCGATCTAAGGCATATAAAACTAAAGCAGCATTTTTGTGGTTTCGAGTATTAAAGTCAAGTTTAAAAATTAGCTTTTTATGCATTATTTTTGAATTCTTCGCTTTTTATTCAGCCGTTTTGTATTTAGCTGTTCATATAATAATCACACATATTAAAAATATTATTATATTTCAATTAAATAACAAATATTTTTCATAAAAAATAAATATAAAAATCATAATAAAAAAGAATGAATATTTATTTTATTGAAAAATGTTTTTATTAATAAAAAGCTATTTCCAATCCTTTGATTTTATATTTTGATATCTTTTTATGCTCAAATTAGCGATACAGCAACTGACATGGAAGAATTTTTCCTGATTAAATCATTCGTCAAATAATTTCACCCCCTTAATACAATTCACTTATCTGCATTTTAGGGCTGTTTATCTTTTTTTTCTGCAAAACACTCAAGATCATATAAAATATGCAAACATTCAGGAGCTCTATTTCTCCCGCACTTTATCCGACTGATTATGACAATAAAGGACTTCACTATTATGACATCATCTTTCATAAAAATTGGATGCATGGCTGCATGCTTGAGCTTCAGTCTAACTGCAACCACGAGTTTTGCTAAAGAATATTACAAATGGGTCGATTCCAAAGGATCTACGCATTACACCACCACGCCCCCGCCAAAATCGGCCAAGAAAAAAGGTAAAGTTGATACCTATGGCGTCAGTCACTCTGCAACGCCTAGCCAATCGACAGCTGAAAATAAGACAACCCTAGAACAGCCGACTCAAAACACCACTATAGTTTCAGGTGAAAAAGTTATTGTCTTACCAACGTCACCTGTATCACCAAAGCCTCAACTACAACCTGCACCGGATAATTCGGCCCCTGCTGCACGATGATCAATTTGACGATATAAACTCAACTGCTGATCTTTATCCCAAAACGTCGATATTTTTCTTATTTATCCAGAGCCGCAAAATTCACTTTTAGGTGCATTTTGCGCTATGCTGTGCAACAAACTTTTTAACCATTGTTCTTATACGTTTATGACTACTCACATTGACCCTGAATATCAAGCTAGTGCGATTGAACCAACGGTCCAACAAGACTGGGAAACTCGCAAAGCCTTTAAAGTTGCCGATACTGTAGAAGGTCCACGTCGTTATATCCTCTCGATGTTCCCTTACCCAAGTGGCAAACTGCATATGGGTCATGTGCGCAACTATACCATTGGTGACGTGATCAGCCGTTTTCACCGCTTAAAAGGTGAAACTGTATTGCAACCTATGGGTTGGGATGCGTTCGGTCTTCCTGCGGAGAATGCTGCGATTGCACATAAAGTTGCACCGGCAAAGTGGACTTTTGAAAACATTGATTACATGCGTAATCAATTAAAAAAATTAGGTCTTTCAGTTGATTGGGATCGTGAATTTGCGACCTGTACACCAGAGTATTATCACTGGGAACAATGGTTATTTGTTCAGCTTTATAAGAAAGGTTTGATTTATCGTAAACTTTCAACCGTGAACTGGGATCCTGTCGATCAGACTGTTCTGGCCAATGAACAGGTTGAAAATGGCCGCGGCTGGCGTTCAGGTGCATTGGTTGAAAAACGCGATATTCCAATGTACTACTTCCGCATTACTGATTATGCACAAGAATTATTAGACGACTTAGACACATTAAAAGACGGCTGGCCGCAGCAAGTGCTGACCATGCAGCGCAACTGGATTGGTCGTTCACAAGGGATGGAAATTACCTTCCCTTCAGCGAACCCTGACGTATATGCCGATGATTTAACTGTTTATACCACACGTGGTGACACCTTGATGGGTGCAACTTATGTGGCGGTTGCTGCTGAACATCCAATGGCGCTTAAGGCGGCTGAAACCACCCCAGAATTAGCTGCATTTATCGAAGAATGCCGTATGGGTTCTGTGGCAGAAGCGGATCTTGCCACTGCCGAGAAAAAAGGCATGGCAACAGGTCTTTCTGTTAAACATCCTGTGACTGGCGAAGAAGTTCCTGTCTGGATTGCCAACTATGTATTGATGTCATACGGTTCAGGTGCAGTAATGGCCGTACCTGCACATGACGAACGTGATTTCGAATTTGCCAATAAATATGGCTTAACCATCAAGCAAGTGATTGATGCCAAAGGTGCAGATGATGCAGACTTTGATTCAACCCAATGGCAGGAATGGTACGGTTCTAAAGAAGGTAAACTGGTTAATTCTGGCGAATTTGATGGTTTAAATTTCCAGAGTGCTTTTGATGCGTTTATCGCGAAATTAGAACCACAAAAACTGGCAAATACCAAAGTTCAGTTCCGTTTACGTGACTGGGGTGTTTCTCGTCAGCGTTACTGGGGTTGCCCAATCCCAATGATCAACTGTGAAACTTGTGGTCAGGTGCCTGTACCTGAAGAACAGCTTCCAGTGATTCTACCGACTGATGTGGTGCCAGATGGTTCTGGTAACCCATTGAACAAAATGCCGGAGTTTTATGAAACCAAGTGTCCTTGCTGTGGCGCAGACGCTCGTCGTGAAACTGATACATTGGATACCTTTGTAGAATCTTCTTGGTATTACGCTCGTTATGCATCTCCAGACTTTACCGGTGGCATGGTGAAACCTGAAGCGGGTCAAACCTGGCTTCCAGTGAATCAATACATCGGCGGTGTCGAGCACGCAATTCTGCATTTACTTTATGCACGCTTCTTCCACAAATTGATGCGTGATGAAGGCGTGGTACAAGGCAACGAGCCATTCACCAATCTTCTTACTCAAGGGATGGTTTTGGCTGATACCTTCTACCGTGAAGCGGAATCAGGCAAGAAAACCTGGTTTAACCCGGCGGATATCGAGCTTGAAAAAGACGAAAAAGGCCGCGTTCTTTCTGCGAAATACAAAGAAGATGGTCAAGAAGTTGTAGTTGGCGGTCAGGAAAAAATGTCGAAATCGAAAAACAACGGTATCGACCCGCAAGCTATTATTGATCAATACGGCGCAGATACTGCACGTGTATTCATGATGTTTGCTGCTCCGCCGGATCAATCTTTAGAATGGTCTGATGCCGGTGTTGAAGGTGCAAACCGTTTCTTAAAACGCGTATGGCGCTTGGCAACTGGTTTCCTTGAACAAGGCAATAATGCTGCAACCATTGATAAAGCAAATTTATCAAAAGATGCGCAAGATTTACGTCGTAAAACACATGAGACCATTCAGAAAGTGGGTGATGACATCGAACGTCGTCATGCATTCAACACTGCAATTGCAGCGATGATGGAACTTCTAAATGCCAACAACAAGTTTGAAGCGAAAGATGAAAACGATGTTGCTGTAGCACGCGAGTCAATCACGACGCTTCTTACATTGCTTGCACCGTTTGCACCGCACTTAAGCCAAACTTTATTAGCTGAGTTTGGTATCGAATTAACTACGGCTGCTTTCCCTGCGGTAGATGAATCAGCGCTGACTCGTAATACGCAAACGATTGTGGTTCAGGTCAACGGTAAACTTCGTGGCAAGCTTGAAGTGTCTGTAGATGCTTCTAAAGAAGACATTTTGGCGCAAGCTAAAGCCTTACCAGAAGTTCAACAATTCTTGACTGCTCCAACCAAGAAAGAAATTGTGGTTCCAAATAAGTTAGTGAATTTGGTGGTTTAATTTAATCCCCCTAAGTCTCCCTTTTATAAAGAGGGACTTCCCAATCTTAATTAAAAAAGAGATTCTCCTCCCTTTTTAAAGGGAGGTCGGGAGGGATTAAATCTCCCCTAACCCCTCTTTAATAAAGAGGGGAATTTAAGGATTACAACAATTCCCAAACAAAGCCCGTTGCCAGTCAACGGGCTTTGCACATACAATCACTACATAATTTTAGATCTTCCTTTTTTGCTTTGAAGAACAACACAGAGGACAACGCATGCATTTGGGCAAACGTTTAGCAGCAATTGTTTTAACTTGTGGTCTAAGTGCAAGCTTAGTCGGTTGCGGCTTCCATCTAAAAGGCACCAATCCGGCGACAGCTCCTGTGGCTTATTCTAAAATGAAATTGGTACTGCCAAATGATGCAGGACAATTGCATGAAAAACTTGCAATTTATTTAGGTGCAACAGGAATTCAACTGAGCGACAGTGCTGATGCCTATGTATTGCGTGTACTGAATTACACCCCACAACGCCATGAATTGAATGGCAAACTGGTCGAAACCCTGCTGCGCCTGACCGTGACTTTCCGTATTGAAGATGCACAAGGCAACCCGGTCACCGAACCGCGTACCATTACAGCTTCACGCAGCTATCAATATGATGTGGCTACAGTAAACACGGATGATCAGGAACAGAAGTATCTCAATCAAGTGATTGTTGATGATGTGGCACAGCAAATCGTACGTCAGATTTCATCTAACCGTTTGCCTAAAGTCGTGACCAAACCGGCCAGTTCAACCCTTCAACCTTAAATATAGAAAATAGAGCTATGAAACTTGACTATCCCCAAGCACTCAAACGTGTTGATGAAGCTCGCGGTGCCTGGATTATGTATGGTCAAGAGCCCTTGCTCGAACAAAATTTACTGGATGCTTTTCGTCAAAGTTGGCAAAAACAGGAAATTGAACGGCAGCGTTATGATATTAGCAATGTCAGTGACTGGAAAAATGTCTTTAATGCTTTAAATAGCCTATCCTTATTTTCTACTCAACTTGCTGTTGAAGTGCATGGCAATATCAAGCCGGATGCAAACGGCATCAAGCAACTAAAAAGCTATATCCAGCACAATGAGCAAAACCTGCTTTTGGTGGTGATGCCCAAACAGGACAGCAGCAGCTTGAAATCGAGCTTCTTTCAGGTGGTAGATGCCAACGGTGTCACCGTACCGCTTACGGCCAATTATCCGCAAGACCGGCAGCGCATTTTAAGCATTGAGGCTGACAAGCTTGGGATTAAACTTGCCAATGATGCCTGGGCTTGGCTTGAACAACATCATGAACATAACCTACTGGCAGCCAAAAACAGTTTAATGCGCGTCAGTGATACTTTTGCAGATGTGGATATCATCCAGATTGATCATTTGTATTCATGCTTACAGGACCAGTCGCGCTACACCACTTACGATTTAAATGATGCCCTGCTTGCAGGCAATCTGGCTCAGGCGATTAAAATTTTCCAATATCTGATTGTTTCAGGCGAGCCGATGAGTCTGATCTTATGGAGCATCAGTAAAGAAATGCGTTTGCTGATGCAACTGTTTGAACAGCCGCAAAATGCCTTGCAGCTCGGAATCTGGAAAAATAAGGTCAGCCAATATCAGCAGGCTTTGAGACGACTGAATCCAAACATTTTTCTGACTTGGCCTTCCCTGTTATTACGTATTGATGCGTCCATTAAAGGTTTGGGAAAAGAAAATCCTGAACATTTGATTATGCAAGCGATTGGCAGCATGTGTGGTCAAACTTTATTTGTAGAGTAATCTGCACAGCTTATTTTCACTTTTTTTGTTGCTTATTGTTAACCAGAAAATTCTTATTTTCGTTCTAAAATGGCGTAACTACAGTAAAATTCAATAATACAACTCCATCTCACAAAATAATAACAATTCTCATTTGTTAAAAAAATTCACGTTTTATCCTCATTTAACTTTTATAATCCTTTTTAATTTCCATAATTTATATGTTTAGCATGCCAAAAATTAAACCATCTAAAATTGTCGTCGCGGTGGTCTGCATACTTGCGATCGCCGTAACCGCCTGGTTTTTCTTAAAACCTAAAGAACAGCAACCTCAATACATTACCAGCGAAGTGAGCCGTGGTGATATTGAGGATTCTGTGCTTGCAACCGGTGTACTTGAGGCGACCAAAATGGTCAGCGTGGGCGCACAGGTGTCCGGTCAGGTGAAAAAAATGTATGTGAAATTGGGCGACCAGGTGAAACAAGGTCAACTGATTGCTCAAATTGATTCGATCCGTCAGGAAAATGACCTAAAAACGGCTGAAGCGAGTATTAAAAATCAACAAGCGCAACTCGCAGTCAAGCAAGCCAACCTAGCTAAAGTTCAAGCCGAATATCAACGCCAACAAGCGATGTATGCACAAGATGCAACCTCACGTGCTGAACTTGAGTCCGCATTGGCCAGCTATAAAACAGCCCAAGCTGATATTTTGGCAATTAATGCACAAATTGAACAATCCCGTTTAACCCTGGCAACGGCTAAAGAAGATTTGGGCTATACCCAGATTGTTGCGCCGATGGATGGTACGATTGTGGCGATTGTGACTGAGGAAGGCCAAACCGTAAACGCCAACCAAAGTGCACCGACTATTGTAAAACTGGCAAAACTTGACAACATGACCATCAAGGCGGAAATTTCTGAAGCCGACGTGATGAAAGTTGAAGAAGGTCAAACTGTATATTTCACTACCTTGGGCAATAGCGACAAAAAACATTATGCAAAACTGCGCCAAGTAGAACCTGCACCGA
>NZ_DJDC01000166.1:9556-16427 GCF_002430855.1 Acinetobacter sp. UBA5934
AAGTAGAACCTGCACCGAATTCAATTAATACTGAAACCAATAACAGTTCAACCTCATCTTCAAGTTCTGCGGTGTATTACAACGCCTTATTTGATGTACCCAATGAAGATGGCAAGCTACGTATTGATATGACTGCACAGGTTTATATCGTACTGAATGAAGCAAAAAATGTGTTAACCGTTCCTGCGGCGGCTTTACAAACTTCAAACCGTCCACAAGGCAAACGTAGTGAGCGTAATGTAGACAAAGCCAAGGAACAAAAGCCGGCTGCTACAGATCAGGCTAAAGCTGAACGACCAAAACGCCTGGAACTGTCTGCTGAAGAAAAATCCCTGATTGAACAAGGCAAAGCTTCCATGTCGATGGTTCGTGTAGTGCAGGCTGATGGCACTGCAAAACCGCAACCTGTGTTGGTTGGCTTGAACAACCGTGTCACTACTCAAGTGATTAAAGGCTTGAAACAAGGTGACAAAGTCGTGATTGCAGATGCTTCTGATACATCAAATGATTCTGCAAAACGTAGTAACCGTGCTGGCGGTGGTGCTGGTCCAATGAGAATGTAATGATGAGTCAAGATCAACAACCTTTGCTCAAGGTCACAGATCTGACTCGTGAATTCCCTGCCGGGGAAAGCACCATTCAGATTCTAAAGGGCATTAATTTAGAAATTTATCCCGGAGAACTGGTGGCCATTGTCGGGCAATCCGGTTCGGGGAAATCCACCCTGATGAATATCCTCGGTTGTCTAGATCAACCGACTGCGGGTAGCTATCAGGTTAAAGGGCGCGAAACACGCAAATTGGAACCGGATGAACTGGCACAACTGCGCCGTGAATATTTCGGTTTTATTTTCCAGCGCTATCATTTACTCGGTGATTTAACTGCGGCAGGGAATGTTGAAGTACCAGCGATTTATGCTGGAGTGGATGCCTCTGCGCGTCAGCAACGTTCAACCGAACTGCTGTCCAACCTAGGTTTAGCTGAAAAAACCCAGAACCGTCCCAGTCAGCTTTCCGGTGGTCAGCAGCAACGTGTTTCGATTGCACGTGCCCTGATGAATGGCGGCGATGTGATTCTGGCCGATGAACCGACCGGTGCATTGGATAAAAACAGTGGTATTGAAGTGATGCGTATTTTACGTGAACTAAATGCCAAAGGTCATACCATCATTTTGGTTACCCACGATCATAACGTTGCGAAAAATGCCTCGCGCATTATTGAAATCAGTGACGGGAATATTATTTCGGATAAACCGAATGTTCCTGAAACCGATGGCGAAGTACTGGAAAAGCAGCAGCTTGACCGTACCCCGCAAAAGAAAACACCTTCTTGGCGTTCGGCAGCCGACCGGCTAGGCGAAGCCTTCCGTATGGCACTGCTGGCCATGAATGCCCACCGCATGCGTACCTTTCTGACCATGCTCGGGATCATTATTGGTATTGCATCTGTTGTATCGGTAGTCGCTTTAGGGAATGGCTCACAGAAACAGATTCTGGAAAATATCAGCAGTCTGGGTACCAATACGATTACGGTTTATCAGGGTCGTGGATTTGGTGATAACTCCAAAACCGCCCAAGTCAAAACTCTGGTTCCTGCCGATGCGGAAGCCTTGGCTGAACAACCTTATGTCGATGGGGTCAGTCCTTCAGTCAATAGCAGCGTCACTGCCCGTTTTAAAGATACCGAAGCGTCTGCCACAGTGAATGGTGTCAGTGAAGACTTTTTCTACGTGAAAGGCATGACCTTCGAATCGGGGCAACCTTTTGACAAAGAAGGTGTCACTAAACGTGCCCAAGATGTGGTGATTGATGACAATACCAAAAAGACATTTTTTAGTGATGGCACCAATCCTGTCGGTCAAGTTATTTTGCTGGGCAGTGTACCGAGTCGTATTATTGGCGTGATTGAAGCGCAAAAATCGATGATGGGGAATTCAGACAGCCTGAATGTTTATCTGCCCTACTCCACTGTGATGAGCCGGATGTTAGGTCAGGCCAATGTACGTAGCATCATCGTGCGGATCAAAGATGAATACCCAAGTGCGGCAGCTGAAAATGCCATTTTGAACCTGTTGGTACAACGTCACGGCGCACAGGATGTATTCACCCAAAATGCAGACAGTATTCGTGAAACCATTCAACAAACCACTCAGACCATGACTCTACTGGTTTCTGCAATTGCGGTGATTTCCCTGATTGTCGGCGGTATTGGGGTCATGAACATCATGCTGGTTTCGGTGACCGAACGTACTCAGGAAATTGGCGTACGTATGGCGGTCGGTGCTCGTCAAAGTGACATCTTGCAGCAGTTCCTGATTGAAGCCGTGTTGGTGTGTATTTTAGGCGGAATTTTAGGTGTGCTTTTATCTTTAGGTATTGGGCAGCTGATTAGTCATTTTGCTGGCGGTACTTTCCAGATGGCATATTCAACCACATCGATTATTGCAGCCTTTGTCTGTTCCAGCATGATCGGAATTATCTTTGGTTTTATCCCGGCCCGTAATGCAGCACAGCTTAATCCTGTCGATGCACTTTCTCGCGAATAAGGATTTTTAGAATGCAAATGAATTTTACCAAACTTGTCGCTAGTCTTATTTTAACTGGATCACTGGTCGGTTGTGCTGCGGTGGTGAAAACACCGTATGAGCAGCCTGCCGTAAATATTCCAGGCAATTTCCAGAACAGTAAAGCACTCAGCCAGCAGGTACATGCCGATGTCTACGCTGATCAATGGTGGACCCTGTTTGGCGATGCACAGCTGAATCAACTGGTTAATCAGGTGTTAGCGACTAATACCGATTTGGCAGTGGCTGGCATTAACTTGCAGCAGGCACGCTTACAAGCCGGTTTGGCTCAAAACAGGCAAGGTCCACGGGTCAGCTCCAGCGTTTCAGCAGGACATAGTATTGACCTGAATTCAGGTGATGATGCTTCACGCGGCTTGTCTTTAAGTGGCGGTGTGAGTTATGAACTCGATTTGTTCGGCAAACTGGCGCGTCAAACTGAAGCCAGTAAATGGGAAGCGCTAGCGACTGAACAGGACTTGCAAAGTACCGCACAAAGTCTGATAGCGACCACTGCCAACTTATACTGGCAATTGGGCTATCTGAATGAACGCTATCAGATAGCCCAACAAAACCTCGCCAGTACACAAAAAGTCTTTGAGCTGGTACGCACCCAATATCGTGCCGGGGCAGTTTCAGGTCTGGATCTCACCTCTGCAGAACAATCGGTTCAAAGCCAAAGAGCCAGTTTAAGTCAGATCGAACAGCAGCGTGTTGAAGCACGCACGGCTTTGGCCGTTTTACTTAATATGCCCGTCCAGCAACTGAACATTCAGGAACCTGCCCGTTTACCGCGGATTACCCTACCGACTGTATCGGCTGGCTTGCCGGCTGACTTGCTGTCGCGTCGTCCGGATTTACAAGCCTCCGAATTACGTTTACGTAAGGCTTTGGCAAGCAAAGATGCCACTAAGGCCAGCTATTATCCTTCCATTAGTCTGACCGGAAATTTAGGTTCTTCCAGCACATCGTTAACTAACCTGTTGCAGAACCCGGCTTTAACCTTGGGTGCGAATCTCAGCTTGCCGTTCCTGCAATACAACGATATGAAGAAAGATGTGGCGATTAGTAATCTGGATTATGAAAAATCGATTATGCAATATCGCCAGACCTTATATCAGGCTTTTGCTGATGTAGAAAATGCGCTATCTGCCCGTACCGAATTAAACAAACAGGTGGCTTTGCAGGAACGGAATGTACAGCTGGCCGAGAAAACCGAGCGCTTAACTGAAGTGCGTTACCGCAACGGTGCCATCGCGCTGAAAAACCTGCTCGATGCCCAGGAAACCACACGTAATGCCCGACTTTCTTTGGTGCAGACCAGACAGAGTCAATACAATGCCTATGTAACCTTGATGCAAGCTTTAGGTGGCAGTCCCATCAAACAATTGCCTTAAGCCAAGCAATAAAAAAAGCCTCAACAGAGGCTTTTTTTATTTAACTAGTTTTCAAGAAAAACTTTAAAAACTCGGACGATAATATTTATAAGTCAGACCTTTTTCATTATAAACGTCATAACTTTTTTGCTTAAAGTCAGAGACCCATTGCTTGCCATTAAACCCTGCAATATGTCCATACACATGTTTACCGGTCCGATCAATAATATAAATATCGCCTTCTTTAGGAGCATCGAATTTAGGATTAATCTGTCGATAGCCAATTTTCATTAAAGTATTACCCCAGTCTGCCGCAGCAACGGGATGACTTTGAAAGCGTGCCCCTGCCGACTCTAAAGCAAGACGAATACTTTTCGCACACTTTTGTGAACTGCTATATGAACTGATACCCTGCAAGAAATTGGTGAATTTATTAATATCTATTCGTTGGCCATTAGTGGTCAATATATTATTTTTTTGAGATGATTTGACGGACGTGGATTCTGTATTTTTCTTAGAATTTTTACCAGATTTGGAACGTATTACGATATTTGCCTGAACAGGAGCATGTACTTCACTCATGTTTACATTATGATCATAAGCCATTCTTTACCAAACACTCCTAAGCCTAAGACTAGCGGCTTTTCATTTATTTCGACGGCAAGATGGTACCTGTTAAAATGTGATTTTTCATGTAACAAATGTAATTAAATATAAATAAATCCCGCCAAATTGAGTTAAATGATTATTTTTTGTTAATTTTTATAATTCAAAAGCACTGAAAATTTAATTGATGCTCACTCGAGCAAGACTAAGCTGTTATTGCGTTTCGAGTCTCTAAGCCATAATTCGATGGAATAAAATGGCATAAATTGCGAAATCTGATATGGGCTATATTTTGTAATTTTTTTAAGCCCTGCTTGTGCTCTTGCAGGATCATGCAATTATTTTGAATATTGAATAGCAACTGACCTATAGCGTTTTTTTAGGGGTTTGAAAATTCTTTACAGAAAAATTGATTCATTTTCCTTACCCTTATAATTTTTCATCCAATCCAGTCAAGATTTGACGTGATGACTCAGGTCACCATAAAATATTAATAATATTTATATAAATCATTATTTTATGGAAATTTACTCACAGATTTTAATTTAGCTATCTGCTCCCTTGATAGAGTTTCCTCACCGGTAAAAAAAGGCTAATATGTGCCACATGCAATTCACACGATTATGAGAGAGACATGCGTCAATATTTAGACCTTTTACAACATATCCTCGACAACGGTGGCGACAAAGGCGATCGTACTGGAACAGGTACACGTTCTGTATTTGGTCATCAAATGCGCTTTGATCTTTCCAAAGGTTTCCCTTTATTGACCACCAAAAAAGTTCATTTCCGTTCTATTGTGATTGAACTGTTATGGTTTTTAAAAGGCGATACCAACGTTAAATATCTGCAAGACAACAAAGTGACGATTTGGGATGAATGGGCGACTGCAGAACAAACGGCTCGTTTTGGTCGTCCTGAAGGTGAGTTGGGTCCTGTCTATGGTCATCAATGGCGTAACTTTGGCGCAACTAAAAAAGAAAATGGCTTATATGAGCAAGATGGTTTTGACCAGATCAAATGGTTGATTAATGAAATTAAGACCAATCCTAATTCACGCCGTTTAATTGTCTCTGGCTGGAACCCGAATGAAGCGGGAACTGTGGCGCTTCCACCTTGTCATACCCTGTTCCAGTTCTTTGTCCAGAACGGTAAGCTGTCTTGTCAGCTCTATCAACGTAGTGCGGACGTTTTTTTGGGCGTGCCTTTTAATATTGCCAGCTATGCGCTGCTCACACATATGATTGCGCAAGTATGCGACCTGGATGTAGGTGACTTTGTCTGGACCGGTGGTGATACCCATTTATATACCAACCATTTTGAACAGGCAAAATTACAGCTCAGCCGTGAACCTTTGCCACTTTGCCAATTAAAATTAAATCCTGAAGTGAAAGACATTTTCGACTTTAAATTTGAAGATATCGAAATTGTTGGTTATGAATCCCATCCAGGGATTAAAGCGCCGGTTGCGGTTTAATTTCTAAAATCCCCCTTTAATTCCCCCTTTTGCAAAGGGGGAAAACGTATCTGAGTATAAAAAATACAGGGAAAATTTTATGACCTTCCAAAATTTAGAAGTGGTTCATGTTGTGGCCATGGACCAGCAGCGCTGCATTGGTAAAAATAATGACTTGCCTTGGCACATTTCAGCTGACCTCAAGCATTTTAAAGAAATCACCCAAGGCGGTGTTGTGGTTATGGGTCGCAAGACTCTGGAATCGATGGGTCGTACCTTACCGAAACGGGTCAATTGGGTGATTACCCGTGACACCAGCTGGTCATTTGAAGGGACTAAAGTCGCCTATTCGATTGAAGAGGCCTTAGCCCAAGCGGTTGCCGATGTGCAAGCCTCAGAAAAGCCGGAAGCGATCTTTATTATCGGTGGCGGAGAAATCTTCAAACAGACCATGAATATTGCCGACCGTTTAGAGCTGACCCATGTTGAACTGGATGTTCAAGGCGATGCCTACTATCCGGAAATTCCAGCTGAATTTAAAAAGGTCGCCTCGGAACAACATATTGACGACAAAACTGGGATTGCTTTTGAGTTCGCAACTTACCGAAAATAAAGGCAATAATTATTTATAACAGCCAAATATGCATAATATTGAAAGAAGCGGATTCATTATTGCCTTAGGCATGGGGCTGCTGCACTGCCTGTTCGGTCTTTTCGTTGTTGTGTCCTCTATTTGGTTGTGTATGGCGTTATGGTTTCAGGAACCGTTTAGCGGTTTTGTGACCCGAGTACTGATCGGTGTGTGGGTCGTTTTTGCCTTAACTATTCTCGGCATTTTTATTACCCAATCTGTCTTTAACCGCCAGACTG